>JALOSH010000098.1 GCA_025458545.1 Hydrogenophaga sp. | reverse complement strand
AAACTGAAGCCGCCCCAGGGTGTTGCGGGACTTCACCGGTGCCGCTGCGGATCGACACCCCGGTGGAGGTGAACCACGACCGGGCGGGTGGAATCCTGCCCTTCGTGCTGCGGAATTGGCCGGGTGCTTGAGCCCTTCGCTGCAACGCGGCATGATGTACCCACGCCCATCCTGGCGCCCCTGGAGTTGTCATGCGAAAGCCTGCCCTCTACAGCCGATCGAGCCGCAGTGTTCGAGCGCAGCCCGAAGCGCCTGTTGCGCTGGATTCGGCCGATGCGGTCGACACCGCCGCCCCCCCGCCCCGGCAGCCGCTGCGCAGCCGCCTGGCCCTGGCCGCCGCCCATCCGCGGGTGATGTGGGCGGCCATGGCGGTGCTGAGCGCCTTGCTGCTGGCCAGCGTGCTGCACAACGGGCGCCTGGCCCAGAAGCCGCTGACGCAGAAAGACATCGACGCGGCGGTGATGCACACCCTGTCGACCAAGAACCTGCCGTCGGCAGCCGCGCGCGCCGCTGAAAAGATTCGCCCCGCCGTGGTACGGGTGGTGGCTCTCCGGAAGAACCCCAAAGGGGAAGACGTCGAAGCCGGTGTGGGCACCGGGGTGGTGATCACCGACAAAGGCGTGATCCTCACCAACCTGCACGTGGTGCAGGCTGCCCAGACGGTCAAGCTGGTGTTCGCCGACGGTTCCGAGTCGCGCGCCCAGGTCACGGGGGCGCAGCCCGAGAACGATCTGGCGGTGCTGCAGGCGATGACTATTCCCGACGACCTGCACGCCGCCACGCTGCGTGGCACGGGCGATCTGGTGCCGGGCGACCAGGTGGTGGCGGTGGGCTTCCCGTTCGGTATCGGGCCCTCCACGTCGGCCGGTGTCATCTCCGGCTTCGGTCGTTCGTTCCGCGCGCCGGAGGGGGAAAACGACATCGACAACCTGATCCAGTTCGATGCGGCGGCCAACCCCGGCAATTCGGGCGGTCCGCTGGTCACCATGGACGGCGAGGTGGTCGGCATCGTCACCGGCATCCTCAACCCCACCAGCCACCGCACCTTTGTGGGCATCGGTTTTGCTGTGCCGATTGAAAGCGCGGCCGCCGCCGCCGGACTGCCCCCGTTCTAGATGAGCACCCCCTGCGCCGCTTTGCGTCTTCCCCCTCTCTCGCCTGCGGCGGGAGAGGGACCGCACCTGCGGCCTGGCAAAGCCAGTACCGCGATGCGACTGGGCGACTGCCCTTCTTGCCTGCTGATGTGCCTTGCGTTTGTGCCTTGATTGACTTTTTTGGAGTATCCATGAATTCCACCGACACACCCGACACCGCCCAGCTCATGGAACAGATCCTCTACGAGGTCAAACGCGTGGTGGTGGGGCAAGACCGTTTTCTGGAACGCGTCATGGTCGCCATGCTGGCCGGGGGCCATCTGCTGGTGGAAGGTGTGCCCGGTCTGGCCAAGACGCTGACCGTCAAGACCCTGGCCGATGTTGTGCAGGGCCGCTTCAAGCGCATCCAGTTCACGCCCGACCTGGTGCCCGCCGATCTGGTGGGCACGCGCATCTACAACCAGAAGACCGGCGATTTCTCCACTTCGCTCGGCCCGGTGTTCGCCAACCTGTTGCTGGCCGACGAGATCAACCGCGCACCGGCCAAGGTGCAGAGCGCGCTGCTGGAGGTGATGCAGGAGCGGCAGGTCACGATTGCCGGCGAATCGCACAAGGTGCCCAGCCCCTTCCTGGTGATGGCCACCCAGAACCCGATCGAGACCGAAGGCACTTACCCGCTGCCCGAGGCGCAGGTGGACCGTTTCATGATGAAGGTGCTGGTGGACTACCCGACCGATGAAGAAGAGTTCGTCATCGTCGAGCGCGTCACCGGCCCGGCGGTGCAGGTGCAGGCCGTGGCCACCACCGATCAGCTCGCCGCGTTGCAGGCCCAGTGTCGGCAGGTCTATGTCGATCCCTCGCTGGTGCAGTACGCGGTGCGGCTGGTGTCGGCCACGCGCAACCCCGACAAGCACGGTCTGCAGGACACGGCGCGCCTCATCACATACGGCGCCAGCCCGCGTGCCACCATCGGCCTGGTGGAGGGCTCGCGGGCGCTGGCCATGCTGCGCGGGCGCTCGTATGCACTGCCCGAAGACATGAGCGATCTGGTGCCCGACGTGCTGCGCCACCGCATCGTCTTGTCGTACGAAGGTTTGTCCGAGGGGCTGGACAGCGACGCGCTGGTCGCGCGCATCATGGCCGCGGTGAAGCCGCCGGCCAAGCCGCTGGAACACGAAAAGCGCGCGGCCTGAGATGAAATCCACCCCCGTTGCTTGCTCGCTGCGCGCAGCCGCTTCGCCCCTCAAGGGGGCAACACCTGCGGCCCGGCAAAGCCGGTTCCGCGGCATCCTGCGGGAGCACACCTCGCGCGTTGCCCGCTCGTTGTTGCGTTGCGCGGTGGAGTGATCCCGATGCTGTTCGGCCTCTTCAAATCCCGTCAGACGGAACCGCCTCCGCCGCCGGTCGCACCAGTCGAAAAAGCCGACGCCTTGCTGCGCCGTCTGGAATGGACCGTGATCCGTCGGCTCGACGGCCTGCTGCAGGGCGACTACCGCACACTCATGCGCGGCAGTGGACTGGACCTGGCCGACCTGCGCGAGTACCAGCACCACGACGATGTGCGCCACATCGACTGGAACGTCACCGCGCGCCTGCAACAGCCGCATGTGCGCGTGTTCACCGAAGACCGCGAAATGGCCGCCTGGTTCTTGCTCGATCTCAGCCCGTCGGTGGACTTCGGGTCGGGTGAGCAGCGCAAGAGCGAACTGCTCACCGGTTTTGTGGCGGTGCTCGCCCGCCTGATCAGCCGCCACGGCAACCGGGTGGGTGCGGTGCTTTACGGCGCGCGCGGTCGCCCAGTGGTGGACGCGGTCTTGCCCGCGCGCGGCGGGCGCAACCAGGTGATGCAGCTCATGCAGCTGATCGGGACTGAGCGCAACCCTGCTGCGCTGCGCCAGACCGCCTCACGGGGGCGACACCAGCCATCCGGCAAAGTCAGGTCTTCGGTGTCTCCGGGTGGGACTGCGTCGGACGGCCCGACCCAGCTGGCCGACTTGCTGCGCGCCGCCGCCCACACCGTGCGCCAGCGCTGCACCGTGTTTGTGGTGTCCGACTTCATCAGCGAGCCCGGCTGGGAGCAGCCTCTCGGCGAACTGGCCCGACGCCACGATGTGGTGGCCGTGCGCCTGCTCGACCCGCTGGAACTGGAGCTGCCCGACCTCGGCCTGGTGACGGTGCGCGACGCCGAGACCGGGGAGCAATTGCTGGTGGACACCCACGACAGCGGTTTTCGCCAGCGCTTTGCGCGCATTGCGGCTCAGCGCGAAGCACAACTGCGCGAAAGCCTGACCCGCGCCGGGGTCGAAACGCTGGAACTGAGCACCGAAGACGACCTGGCCGATGCGGTGCTGCGTTTTGTGGACCTGCGCAAGCGGCGCCACAGCCTGCGCCCCGGCCAGCGCGCCACCTGGCCTGAACATCTCGGAGCCCGTGCATGAACGCCTTGCAGACCTTGCCCGTTTCCTTCCTCTGGCCCCAGTTCTTGTGGGGCCTGTTGCTGTTGCCGCTGCTCGGCCTGCTGTACTGGTGGCTGATGCGCCGGCGTCGCCAGGCATCGCTGCGTTTTGCCAGCCTGGCCATCGTGCGCGAGGCCATGGGCAAGGGCCCGGGCTGGCGCCGCCACGTGCCGCCCGTGCTGCTGTTGCTGGCGTTTGCCACCATGCTGCTGGCCTCGGCCCGGCCCATGGCCACCATCGTGCTGCCGTCGACGCAGCAGACCATCATCCTGGCGATGGACGTGTCGGGCAGCATGCGCGCCACCGATGTGCTGCCCAACCGCCTGGTCGCCTCGCAAAACGCGGCCAAGGCCTTTCTGGCGGAGCTGCCGCGCCATGTGAAGGTGGGCATCGTGGCATTCGCGGGATCTGCCCAGGTGGTGCAACCGGTCACGCTCAGCCGCGAAGACCTGGTGGCCGCCATCGACAAGTTCCAGATGCAGCGTGCCACCGCCATCGGCAGCGCCATCGTGGTCTCGCTGTCCGAGATTTTCCCGGGCCAGGGCATCGATCTCGCGAGCCTGACCTATGGGCGCAACAACGACCCGTTTGCCCCGCAGGGCCGACCGATCGATCAGCAGCCGCAGGCCGAAAAGAAACCGTTTGAGCCGGTGCCCCCGGGGTCTTACGGATCGGCCGCGATCATCTTGCTGACCGATGGCCAGCGCACCACCGGCGTCGACACCGCAGAGGCCACCCAGTTGGCGGCCGATCGCGGTGTGCGCGTCTACACCGTGGGCGTGGGCACGGTGGACGGCGAGGTGATCGGGTTTGAAGGCTGGTCGATGCGCGTCCGGCTGGACGAGGAAACCCTCAAGAGCGTGGCCCGCGAAACCAAGGGCGAGTATTACTACGCCGGCACCGCTGAAAACCTGAAGCAGGTCTATGAGACCCTGAGCACCCGCCTCACGGTGGAAAAAAAGGAAACCGAGGTCTCGGGGCTGCTGGCTCTGGTGGCGGCGCTGTTGGTGCTCATGTCCGCGGGCCTGTCCCTGTTCTGGTTCAACCGGGTCTTATAGGACCCCCACGCTCCGCCGCTGCGCGGGTCGCTGCCCCCCGAGGGGGTTGATCCGGCTTGGGGCGGCCCGGCGCCGGATCGTTGTCACCCCCACGCTCCGCCGCTGCGCGGGTCGCTGCCCCCGAGGGGGCTGACCTTGCTCAGGGCGGCCCTTCGCTGCGGTCGTTCACCCCCTTGCGTCCCGCGCCTGGGCGGCGCGGACCGGGGCTCCGCCGCTGCGCGGGTCGCTGCCCCCCGAGGGGGTTGACCTTGCTCGGGGCGGCCCTTCGCTGCGGTCGTTGAACCCCCTTGCGTCCCGCGCCTGGGCGGCACGGACCGGGGCTCCGCCGCTGCGAAGGTCGCTGCCCCCGGTCGGTACCTTGCCTTGTATCAAGACCAGGCCATGTGCGGCGGGCACAATGCGCAGCCATGACACAACACGTGGTGATCGCTGGTGGCGGCATTGGGGGATTGGCTGGCGCGCTGGCGCTGGCCCGCAGCGGTGTGACGGTGGACCTGCTGGAGCAGGCCACCACGCTGGGCGAGGTGGGGGTCGGGCTGCAGCTGGGTCCCAACGCGGTTCGTGTGCTCGACGACTGGGGCCTGCTGCCCGAGCTGCACGCCTGTGCCGCTTTCCCAGATGAGTTGCGTGTGCGCGATGCGCATGGCGGTCGCCAGCTCGGTCATCTGCGGCTGGGCGCCGTTGTGCGCGCCCGCTATGGCCAGCCCTACGCTACCCTCCACCGCGCCGACCTGCACCGCCTGCTGCTGGAAGCGGTGCAGCGCCAGAGCGGCGTGCGCCTGCACCTGGGTGCGCGGCTGGCCTCTTATGCGCTGACCTCGCCATCGGTCAGCGCCACCTGCGAGGACGGCTCGGTGTTCCAGGGCGCGGCACTGATCGGCGCCGACGGCCTGTGGAGCCGTGTGCGCGCCCAGCTGCTGGGCCCACAGCCGGTGCGCAGCAGCGGCCACCTGGCCTACCGCGGCCTGGTGGCGGCCGACCAGGTGCCCGCCGCATTGCGCGGCTCGTGTGTCAACGTCTGGCTCGGGCCGCGACTGCACGTGGTGCATTACCCGGTCAGGCGCGGTGAATGGATCAACGTGGTGGCCGTGGTGCACGGCGTGCTGGGCCAGGGCCATGGCGGACCCGTGGGCAGCGATGCCCAGAGTTGGAGCCACGAGGCCCGCTGGAGCGACCTGCAGCGCGCGTTGGGGCCGGCCTGTCGCGACCTCATGGACATGCTGGGCGCCGTCTCTGCCTGGAAGCTCTGGGCATTGAACGACCGCGCACCGATGGCCAGCGCGGCGGAACAGGCGCGCGGCCCGGTGGCCTTGCTGGGCGACGCCGCACACCCGCTGCGGCCCTACCTGGCGCAGGGCGCGGCCATGGCGCTGGAAGACGCCTGGACACTGGGTCGGCTGGTGGCGGCCGCGCCACCCACCGCAGCACCCGAGTGGCCGCTGGTGCTGCAGCGTTACGCCCAGAGCCGCTGGCAGCGCAACGCTCAGGTGCAGCGCCGCTCGCAACGCAACGGGACAATCTTTCACGCCCGTGGGCCGCTGCGCTGGGCCCGCAACGCGGCCATGGCGGCGCTGGGTGAATCTTTGCTGGACAACCCCTGGCTCTACGGTGGACCGCCTGAACCCGGCTGACCTCCGGCGCTCGGGCTGCTAATCTGTTGCCCTGTTGTCACCTTCCAGGAAAAAGCCCCATGTTCCAGCCCACACGCCGCCATGCCATCGCCGCCGCCATCGCACTGGCCTGCAGCGCCTCCACCGGTTTCGCCCAGACCGCCTGGCCCAGCCAGCCCCTGAAGATTGTGGTCGGTTTTCCGGCCGGGTCGTCGCCCGACCTCACGGCGCGCCTGCTGGCCGAACCGCTGTCGCAGGCGCTGGGCCAGCCGGTCATCGTCGACAACAAGCCAGGCGCGGGCGGCAACATCGGTGCCGATGCGGTGGCGCGTGCGAGCGACAACCACACCATCGGCCTGATGATCAACGGCAACCTCACCATCGCGAAGATCCTCAACCCGGCCACGCCCTACGATCCGCTCAAAGACCTGCAACCGGTGTCGTTGATCGCGGTGTCGCCGCTGGTGCTGGCGGTGCCGGCCAGCACCGCGACCAGTGGCAAGGCTTTTTTTGATGAAGCCCGAGCGCAGGGTGACAAGCTCAACTACGGCACGCCGGGTGTGGGCACGGTGGCGCACCTGGGCATGGAGTTGCTCAAGGCCAAGGCCGGTATCGCGCCGGTGCACGTGCCTTACCCCGGCAACCCGCAGGTCATCACCGGCCTGATCGGCGGCCAGGTGCAGATGGCGCTGCTGCCGCCGGGTCTGGCGATGGCGCAGGTCCGGGGTGGCAAGCTCAAGGCCATGGGCGTCACCTCGGCCGGTCGCAGCAGCGTGGTGCCCGACGTGCCCAGCCTGGCCGATGCGGGCGTGACCGGCCTGCAGTTGGAGATCTGGAACGCCGTGGCCGCACCCAACAGCCTGCCCAAGGCGCACGTGCAGAAGCTGGCCACCCTGCTGGCCGAGATCGTGCGCCGCCCCGATGTGCGCGAGAAGATCCTCAACCAGGGCTGGCAGGTGGCGGGCACCTCGCCCGAGGGCCTGGCCAGGCGCATCGCGGTGGACACGGCGGCGATGGCCGATGTGATCCAGAAGAACAACATAAAACCCTGATCTCCCCCGCGCCGCGCTGCGCGCGTCACCCCCTCAAGGGGACAACGCGAGCGGCC
>JALOSH010000002.1 GCA_025458545.1 Hydrogenophaga sp. | reverse complement strand
CCCATCCTGCGCATCAGCCGCCGCCACCACGGCAACATCAAGAGCAGCGTCATCACGCAGGACTTCGTGCACGGCGCCGACTACGCCGCCCTCTCGCACGCGGCCGAAACCTTCCGCGGCCTGCTCAGCGACGGCGCCAAGGTCATGCGGGGCGAAGGCGACAAGCAGAAGGAAGAGCGGGTGAGCGACTTCCGCCAGGCCATGCAATGGCTCATCAGCGAAGCCGAGCGCACCACCAGCCGCCAGCGCTACAAAGGCCTGGGCGAAATGAACCCCGCCCAGCTCTGGGAAACCACCATGGACCCGACCGTGCGCCGCCTGTTGCGCGTGCAGATCGACGACGCGATCGAGGCCGACCGCGTGTTCACCATGCTGATGGGCGACGAAGTGGAACCACGCCGCGACTTCATCGAAAGCAACGCGCTGCGGGCGGGGAACATCGACGTCTGAGGCGTCGCCGCCTCTGGCCGATAGTCAACATCGCTTCCGGCCTTCTTCGCGAAGGCCGGGTCGAAAGCCTACAGCTGAACGCCCTTGGTCAACGCGCCATCCACCACGAGATTGGTCCCGGTGATGAAACTCGCTGCAGGGCTGGCCAGGAAGGCCGCTGCGTTGGCCATCTCTTGTGGCGTGCCCATGCGACCGGTCGGGTTCATGCCCAGCGCCATCTTGAAAAAATCGGGGTTGCCGGTCTCGATCTGGTTCCAGACACCACCGGGAAAGTAGGTGTTGCCGGGCGAGACGGTGTTGGCTCGGATGCCCTTGCCTGCCAGGTGATACGCAAGACCTTGCGTGTAATGGACGATGGCCGCTTTGAAAGCACCGTAAGGGCCGGAAGCGAAATCGATCTCCCGGCCGGACACGCTGGAGATGGTCACGATGGAGGCCTTGCCACTCTTCTCCAGATAGGGCATGGCAGCGTTGACCAGCCGGACGGTTCCCATCATGTCGACCTCAAAGCCGCGCTGCCAGGCAGCCTCGTCGGTGGCGATCGCCAGCGCACTGACGTTGGCCACCACGATGTCGATACCGCCGAACTCAGCGGCCACGTCGTTCACCCACGCAGCCAATGCGGGTCCGTCGGCCACATCCACCGCACGCCCGCTGATCTTCACGCCAAGGCCTGAGAAGTCTTTCACCGTCTGCGCCACCTCTTCGGCGTTGCGTGCGCAAAAGGCCACATGAGCGCCTTCGGCCGCCAGCGTCTGCGCGATGGCGCGTCCAATGCCCTTGGTGCCGCCGGTGACCACGGCCTTCAGGCCCTTGAGTCCGAGATCCATGTTTTCTCCTTGCTGGTTAAAGATGCGCTTTGCTCAGGTGGCTCAGGCGGGCGCGAGGTACTTTTTGCTGATGCCCGCGCCGACGGTGTACTTTGGATCAACGAAGTTACCCAGGCGCACCTGCCCACATTGGCTGAGCATCATGTAGGCGTCCCAGCGGTCGTAGCCATATTCGGCTTCCATCCACAGGATCAGCTCCTTGTAGGCGATGCGCGTGGCGTCTTCGAGCGGGCGCGCGCTGCCGATGGCCATGATGATGGCCTCGTTCTCAAGCCGTGGCCATTCGAGCTGCCAGCCCTTGATCAGGTCGACCTGGATGGTGGTCGTGCTGGCGAATTCAACCGCCGTGCCACACACCTCGCCGTCGCCCTGGCAGGCGTGTGCGTCACCGATGAACAAGCGTCCGCCCTCGGTGCGCACCGGCAGGTAGGTGATGCTGCCCGGGCCCATGTCGGGCAGGTCCATGTTGCCGCCGTGTGCATCGGGCGTGAGCGTGTTGATCGAATCGATCTCCGGGCTGCAGCTCAGCGTGCCAATGTGCGGGCGGTAAGGCAGGGTCACCCGCTTGCTCCAGTAAACGCCCTCTTCGTCGACGTTCACCTTGCGCACGATTTCTGGCAGGTCATCGGCCAGCAGCGCGGTCAGCGACGTTCCGCTGAGAGCGCCGAACTGGGGAATCATCGCGCAGGTGCCGCGCGGGTTGGCACCACGCGGCGACATCTTCTCGATGTACACGGCCAGCACGTCTCCCTTGCTGGCACCCTCGACCATGATGGGGCCGTTTTGCGGGTTCACGAAAGGCATGCTCAAGACGCGCGACGGGAGATCCTGTTCGGTCTTCACCTTGCCTTCGAAGGCGTCGCGCGTCTCCACCACCACCCGGTCACCGGGCCGGATTTTCAGCACCGGGTCTGAATAGGGACCGATGGTGTAGTGGTACTTGCCTTGCAGCGCCTCGGTCAGCTCGTGTGTCTCGGGCGCCCGACCTTGCGCCACACCCCGCTGTCGCATGATCGAATGGTCCAACCAGTTCATCAAGGGTCCTTCTGCTGGTTCAGTCTGCGTTTCGATCCTATGCCAGTTCGACAGGCTCCGGGCTAAAACTGCGTCATCAGTCGGGCCAAAGCGGTCCTGCTCACGCTCCGTTCAAACTGGTTGTACTCACCGTTCAGGGAACGTTGTGCACCAGACGCCGCCGCCCGAACCGGCACCCCCTTCCTGTGGGTTGCCGGGCGTCGGCCGGGGCACTAGAGTGGCTGTGCTTGCCACAGGAGCCTCCATGAACCAGCTGCACATCATCCGTGGGTCCGACATCGACGCCCGCGACAACGTCTTTGAAATCGGCCGCCGCCACTACCGCTTTCTCGCGCATGGCGACTCGTGGTTCTCCATCGGCAGCGTGCCGCTGGCGCCGGTGGGCAACGTGCTCACCGAAATGCGCCTGAGCAAAACCGCTGTGGCCGTCAACTGCGCGCGGCCCGGCCACACCCTCGCGCGCATGACCGACTTTGCCAACGACCGCTGGTACCGGCGTGCCCTGCTGCAGCCCAACGGCTGGGACTGGCACGCCCTGCTGCTCTCCTGCGGCGGCAACGACCTCATCGACGCCTGCCAGGTGCTGGCCCACGCGCCCGACGGCCAGCGCACCCCGCTGGCGCAACGCATCTTCCGCACGCAAGACGAATGGGGCGACCCCGCCACCGGCGCGGCGCGCTACCTCAGCGACGACGGCTTTGCCACCTTCGCCAGCTACTTCAAAGCCAACCTGCAAACCCTGCTGCAACAGCGCGACACCAGCGCTTCGGCCGGACGCCCCGCTTTCTTGCACGGCTACGGCGTGCCCACACCCCGCCCGGCGGGCGTGTTCCCCGGCAGCAGCCTGGTGGGCCCCTGGCTCTTCAAAGCCGTGGTGGCCTATGCCATTCCCGAAGCCGACTATCTGCCCGTGGGCAGCGAACTCATCCGCCGCTTCAATGCGCTGGGCAACGCATGCGCGGCCGATACCGCGCGCTTTCCCAACCTGCACTTTCTGGACACCACGGCCATCCCGCTGCTGCCCGCCGCCCTGGGCGCCCCGGGTGACAGCGGCGACTGGATCAACGAAATCCACCTCACCCGCAAAGGGCTGAAGAAATTCTCACCGCGGTATGCGGCGTTGGTGGAACAGGTGTTGCAGCAGCAGGGGTTGCCGGCGTGATGCTTGAACCGGCTGCAGAAAGATAGCCAGTTGATTTGCATCTATCAAGGCTCCACGCCTTCTTCTTTTGCAGTTTGGTCTGCGCCAGCCATGCGCCTGCGCAGATCAATCGCGGCTTGAGCGCCACCGGTTTGCCATAGAAAAAGAGCGGACCACAAAGCCAACAACACAAAAGCACCGACGAACATCGAACGCTGCACGGTTTCGTTATCGTCGATCAGGGACTTGGCTTTCCCGTCCAGCAACATCCCGCAAATCAGCTCAGCCTCTTCCGGGGTGAACCCTGTTGTGCGCTCCACCTCAGCGACGTTTGTTTTGCAGTCCGAAGATGAGACGGACCAAAGCCACAGCGGGTGCTGGAATGACGACTCTTGCATTCGGAAGTAAGTGCCCGAAGCCTTCATGTGCAACAAAGCGCCTGACGGCAGCAGCAGTGCCCCGAGCACGTACACCAAAGCGAGTAACGACAACGCCATGCCAACCCTCCACTGGACATAGTGCTTGGGAGGCTCCTTGATCAGTTCTGGACGCGTTACGTCGACCCATTCGCGGGCCTTAGACAGGGTTGCGATATCCAGGCGATGCTTCTGACTCCAAGCGTGCAGCTTGTGAACGTCATCCAATGAATCCACCCTGATCCGGTAGGTGAAGCGGAACCGTTCCAGCTCCCGGCTGTTCATCAAGACTTCCTTCAAGATCGGATCGTTGACGTCGGTGCTACCGGCCAGCAGATGCCAAACCCGATCCAACACACTTCTGATTGATCCTGCACGCCACCAGAAGAACGCTAGCAAAGCAGCGCCGCCCAGCAGCGGCGCCAATAGCTGCAGCAGCGGGCTTTGCACCAGGGCGTTGAACGCTTCCAAACAGATCCTCCTTCAGTAGGTACAGGTCACCGGCTCAAGCCGGCGCCCGCCCCTCGTACGCCGCCGCCAGAAGCGGCTTGACCTCTTCAAACTCTTTCATTGAGGTCAAGGTGATTTCCACGTCACCTGTTCCCCAATGCCCAACAGCGCTCACATCCCTGGCGTTTTTTAACGCCTTCACCACCGGCGCAGGGTCAAGGTGCAAGTACAAAAGTACCCCCTTTTTTGCGAGCACCACGGTGGCGAAATTTTTCAGCCGTTTGAAGGCCACGTACAGCTTGAGCTCTTTGGGCTGGACGTCATCACCCAGCGAAGTTGCGTAGTTCACCAGTGAGGTCAACACCATCTTCAATTCGGGCGACAACGTGCTCAGGTGTTCGGCGTATGTCTTGTCGGTACCCCCGGCAACGGCCGACACCGGAGCCTTGCTGCCCTTTGTGATCTTGGCTTTGCTGGCGAATGCAGTGCTGGCGTTGGCCAGTTCAAACAACAGAAAGTCGTCACCAAACCTCCGGTAACGAATCAGCTCGATATTCCGGTTCATCTGTTGCACCGCATGCCCGTCGAACTTGGTGAAGTCGGCAGCGATGCACACCAGGCGCGGCGCGCTCCAGTCGATGGCATCGGCCGCTGCCTTTCCCACTTTCTCCAGCACCAACAGCTTGAACTCGGCCTGGTGGTCCATCAGCCAGTCCAAGTAGTAAAGCCCCTGGTTGATCACGTTCTCGCCCACCGAGCGCTTGTATTCGATGATCACCGGACAGTGGTTTTCATCAAGTCCCAGCGAATCGATGCGACCGCCGTGCGTCTTGCCGGTGGCGTATTCCGAGGCCAGTAAGCGGATGCCCAGAAAGGTCTCCAGGTTCGCCTCGATTAGGTTTTGCATCGGCTTCTCCAGATCCGATGCGGCACTTTGCAGCTCGGTGGCTTGGCCCTTGGAGATGCGGAAGAGTTTGATGTCGCTCATGGGCAAGGAATTGGAGTCGTCAACGGGCGCAGGAGATCACGCAATAAATGTTTCAGACGGTCATGCCCCTGTTCGCAGCGTAGTCGCAGCATCCGAAATACGGCTGCCTTGAGGAACGCTTTGTCTCGCATCCCGTTGTCGTCGCAATACTGCTCGAACCTCCTGAGTGCTTGGATCAGGCTGGCGTCAGTATCACCACGCTGATCGGCACTTCGCGCCCAGTTCTGAAACTCCGTCAACCATGCCGAGTAGCCTTCGTCCAGATAGTCTCGTTGGTACCGCTCGCGAATGGAAAACACTGCATCCCAGGTCGACACACCTGGTCCATCAGGGTCAAACTTGATGGACCACTTGGGCGTCGGTGTTGGGCCGTCAAACGGGTCGCTGTGGTCGAGTACCACGCCAATCTTCGCGTGGTTGTACGGGTCGAAAGCCACGCGACGCACACCATTCGCGTCGTAAAGCACATCAACCGCGAGCTTGTATCTCGAGTTGCACTTGTGCCCCATGGGCACGAGGTTCCTCAGGTTGGCGGCGGCAAATGGGTAGCGACTCTTCGCGAGGAAATGGTCCAGGGCCTCGCGCGGCGCCCCGGGCGCGTCGAAGTACTCCGTACCGCAGAAGGGACAGACATGCGCGGTTACCGCGTTGTAGATAGCCTCGTAGTGCTCGTCACGAACCTTGAGTTCGGTGAGCAACCCGAAGGCAAAGTCAAATAGCGAGGTTGTGGCGCCATGAATGACCGTGGGCAGCGCATCGAGGGCCGCGCAATCGCTGGCGCTAGACAGCAGGTCCGAAATACGATTCTGATCTGAGAGGGCGGCGAGAACGGCATCCCTTTCACTCTGCGATGACAGCTTCCGAAGCGCAATGTTGTACGCCTTGAGCCGATCACGGAGCCCCGTGCGAGACTGCAGCGTTGCCTGGTGCGCGTCGGGCAGGATCTTGGGCCAGGCCGGATACCGCTTCTTGGCGTCTACCAGCGCATGCACGTTCTTGATTGCCTTCACCAAGCAATCGTGAAACCAGTTGTTCTGCGTCGCGGCAAGCGGATAGCCGAAGAGCATACCTATGCGCCCTCCTGCTTCGAGATCTGGCGAAGGTGATCCATCAAGAACACCTTGTCGACTGAATCTCCTAACTTCGCGATGCCCGCTTTGACGACTTTCGCGTCCTGGCTGACCATCAACTCCTTGATCTCACGTCGCGGGACCTCCGACATCGGCGGTCGAACGTCGAAGCACTCTCCAAGAATGGCGTCGAAGGTTGTGCCGAAGGTCTCAATGTTTGGCCGCCGTACCTCGACCGTTGCGCCACTCTTCTTGAAAATGAGAACGTTCTCCCGCGACATATCCGAAGGAACGAACGGCGTATGCGTCGTCAGCAAGCAGTCTTGCTGTGCAGGGGCTCCGCCCGGTTCACTGCGCGGACCGTTTGCCGTGGGCAGGTCCATCAGCCGCGAGATGAACTTGACGCGCCATTGCGGGTTGAAATGCGACTCCGGCTCGTCGAGTAGGAACAGCACGTTCGGGAACGAAGCCATGCACATCGTCCCGAGAATTTGAGCTAGCTGATGCTCACCGTCGGATAGGGAGACGTAGTCGACAACGCCTTCACCGACCTCGGGCAGAAACCGAACCTGCTCAAATCGAAAGACCCGATCCTCATCTTGCGGCTCAGGCAATCGCGATGCGAAGCGCCTTGTCTTGATGTCGCGCATTAACCGCTCCCGGGTGACCTTCGGTATAGCCAAGTCGTTCAACATCGCTAGCTTGTGCATTGCCGAGTACAGATCGATAGTCGTAGCCCAGAATGCTTCAAACGCCGCGCGCATTTCGTCCGTCACCAAGAAGTCGAAGACGTAGGTCTCGGTCTTTTCTTCGTAGGCATGGCAGGTCGAGCACCGCTTGAGCTGGTCGATGTAGCGCTCGAGCTCATCGGTTAGCTGCACCCCCTTGCGCTTCCTCGTCGATGTCTTGCGTGCCCCTAGTCGAGGAACAGCGGAGTGGGCCAGCTGAATCACGCACCTAAAGGAGTGCAGTTCCTTGAGCTTGGCGTCGCGAAGCAACGCAACTCTCTCCTCCGTAGTCCCCAGAAGTAGATTTGCGACTAGCACCTCGAGGTGTGTTCCGTAGTCCACGAGCATCAACCGGGTGTCGGGGATCGGCTGTCCCTTCACATGCGGCTCACGGTCCAACGCCTGCTTGCCGACAGCATCGGCGTAACCGCTTCGACTGACCAGGAACGGCAGACTCAAGGTCTCGTTGTCACCGGACGTGTAGCCGACGATCCGAGCTGGAAGAAGATCGCGTGTGGCAGGCTCTTCAAAAACGCATTCAACCCAATTGAGCCCGTCCATCCGTTCGACCTTGGGAGCCGGACGCCTCTTGGCCCCGCTGCGCTGTGAGATACGAACTTGGACTGGATTGCCCTCTCCTCTGGGACGAATGATGTATTCGATCTCGAACTGAAGGTCCTCGTTGCCTTTGGCACGCTCCTCGTTGTCGACACAGGCGTGGAAAACCGTCTGAAAGGCCTCGGCGACAACCTGTAGAAACTGCGATTTACCCGCACCATTGGGGCCGACAAGACAGAGTGGGTTGAACTGCTCGGGACCGACCATCGTTCCTCGAAGGCCAATATCGAGCCCGTCGAGAAAACCGCCACAGGTCGCCGCTTTGACAATGTGAACGCGGGTGAGCTTCATCGCTTCACCCGCTCGAGCTGCATCGCCTTGAGCTTCTTGTCAAAGACCTGTCGGACAATAGGATGCGCTTCCTCCAGGAGCTCGAACAGTGCTGCTTTGAGAGACTCGTAGTCGCCAGGCGCCTGAGCCCTCAACTCGCCGAACGAGAAGCGATCATTCTTCATCTTTAGGATCGCAGCCTTGACGGCCACCTTGTCGATATATCTCATCTTGGGTGGCCTTGTAGGCATCTTTTTCGCCAGGTGCGACGCTTGTTCCGCAACATTGGGCCTTTGGCCCTCCAATCTGGCCAGCAGTGCGCTGGCCGGTTCGTCGCTGGGGTCTTGCGGCAACAGCTCGCCACGGAAGGCTTTGGCCAACACCAATGGGGTCAGCCGCTGAGCTTGTGTACAGGCTGCGATGTAACGGGCTTCGATACGGTCGGCCAGTTTGAACAGCGATTCGACCCGGCGAACGATTTTCGCTTGCTCCTCCACTGTCGGCAAAGGAAGCCGGACATTCTCCAAGTCAGGCTGTGACACTTTCCAGATACCGGCGGTAGTCTTGGCCGCGAGTTCTATTTGTTGCCTCACAGGCTGACTCGACCAAACGATTCCTAAGTAAGCAGGAGACAGGCGAGCGATGTCTGGGCGCATCCGGATCATCGTGTCAGGGAACGCAATGTCACTCTCGCAGCCAGCGACAAGTCCGCCACGACCAACAAGTTCCTTCGAGCCATTGCCACGTGACACCAAGTAGTCGCCGTTTTGAACCAAAAATCGGGAAACGTCCTTGATCGCAGACCAGTCCCCTGTCTTGGTCTCCGAAAGGTCAATTCCTCCAGCCTTCAACGAAGTGAGTCGAAGAACCGGCAAACCATCACCATCGCGAACCGACTTGCCGTTGCGCAGCGGCTCTGCCAAAACTGACCCCAATCCAACCTCGGGAAAAGTTGCAGCCGAAGGCTTTTCCAATAGATCACCAGAGACGGCTGAGCAAAGCACCGCTTGTCTAAAGCGCTTTAACAGAGAGGGGGTGGTTCCAAGGCGTTGTTGACTGGCCTTGATCCGGTCCAGCAAGGCATCGAGGTGTTCAGCAATGCGGGTTTGTTCTGCACTTGGAGCCAGTGGCACTTCTAGTCCACGAATATCTTCCAGCCGAATGCCTTTAACTGTTGTCCCAGTGCCCATAGCCTGAATGCGACTCTCATTCGCGCGCCACGCGTGTTCCACGTAGGTCTTGTCGATCCCTTGACAAAGGAAGAGCGCTTTCAGGTCTTGGTTGATTGCCGTTGCCTTCTTTGATCGAGCAATCTTGCCCAGTGACATCCGACTTGCAACCACAAGTGTGTCCGCAGGAATCAGGGTGCTGGCGCTGTCATCAAGTGCTTCTTGGGTGATGTGATCCTGCGTGTCCTCGATGAATCTTGCATGCAGGTCCTTGACAGTCATGAAAGGGATCGAACCTTGGAAATAGCTGGCATTCGCCTTGCTCGGGGTACCACCACCCACGATATCGGTGACCAGATCGCCGAGTTGTGCGGTAACCCAGCCTGATGGAAGTTCACTCATCGCTGCTCCCTTCCAGCAACAAGCCACGCCGGGCCAGACGCTCACGTGCTTCCACCAGCGCCTCGTGCAACCGCTGCTCCAACTCGGCCTTGGGCGGCAGCTCGGTCCAGTACTCGGCCACGGTGATGCCGTCCTTGTGCATTTGCAGCAGTTCCACCTGTTCGCGGCTGGATTCGGCGCAGAGGATGAGGCCGATGGGCGCCTCTTCCCCGGTCTGGCGTTCGTGTTTATCCAGCCACTTCAGGTACAGCTCCATCTGCCCTTTGTGCGCGGCTTTGAAGCGGCCGAGCTTAAGTTCGATGGCCACCAACCGGCGCAGGCGGCGGTGGAAGAACAGCAGGTCCAGGTAGAAGTCTTCGCCGTCAATGACCATGCGCTTTTGGCGTTCGACAAACGCAAAGCCCCGGCCCAGTTCCAGGATGAAGGCTTCGAGCTGGCGCAGGATGGCGGCTTCGAGGTCGGCCTCGTCATGGCCCTGGCGCAGGCCCAGGAAGTCCAGAAAGTAAGGGTCTTTGAAGACGAGGGCAGGGGGCGCATCGATCGGTGCCGGCAACGGCGCCGCCTGGGTGTTGGCAATCTCGCTGCGCTCGTAGGCTTTGCGTTCGATCTGACGGCGCAGCTCGCGCACGCTCCAGGTTTGTTGGGCGCACTGCTGGGCGTAGAACGCGCGCGCCTCAGCGGTCTTGAGCGGCAGCAGGTCCACCACGTGGCTCCAGCTCAATTGTCGCGACAGTGTCGCGACAATCTCCGGGTCGGGGAAGGCCTGGGCAAACTGCACCATGCGGTGCAGGTTCTTGGTTTCGAAGCCCCGGCCAAATTCCTGGGCCAGCTGCTGGCCGAGCCGGGCCATGACCTGGCTGCCGTACTGGGCGCGTTCACCGCCCAGCACTTCGGCGGCCAGGCGGTGGCCAACGCTCCAGTACAGGCGGGTGAGTTCGGCGTTGACGGCGCTGGCCAGGCGCTGGCGGCTGCTGGCGATGAGGGCGCGCAGCTCAGCGTGCAGGCTGTCGGCCGGTGTGGATGGCAACTCGCTCATGCCTGGGCCTCTTGCCCGGTTTCGTCGATCAACAGGTCGTCCAGGGCGGCGTCGGGGTCTTCGCCCAGTTCTTCGAGCAGGGCGCGCAGTTCGGTCATGGCACCACCCAGCTCGCGCTGCAGCAGCCGGGCCACCAGGGCGGGGTCGTCGCGCTGGGCTTCGGCGGTTTCGGCGCTGTCGTCTTTGAGCCAGGCGATGTCGAGGTTGTCGCCACGAGCGGCAATCTGCTCGCGCGTGAATTTGCGCCAGCGACCGGCCTCGCCGGTGTCCACGCGTTTGGCCAGCGCGGCGGGGCCACCTTTCGGGTCGTCGCCGAACACGTCTTCAAACTTGTCGCGCGGCTGGCTGCCGGGAGCGCCTGCCGGGGTGCGGAAGTAGTCGCGCGTGAACGGTGTGCGCTTGCCAAACTGGGGCATGTTGGCCCGCATGTCGTACACCCAGACTTCTTTGGTGTTGCCCTTGTCTTTCTCGCCCTTGGTGAAGAAGAGCACATTGGTCTTGACACCCTGTGCGTAAAAGATGCCGGTGGGCAGGCGCAGGATGGTGTGGAGGTTGCACTTCTCCATCAAATCGCGGCGGATGTCGGTGCCTACATTGCTTTCAAAGAGCACGTTGTCGGGTAGCACCACGGCTGCGCGGCCCTTGGGCTGAAGGCTGCGGTAGATGTGCTGCAGGAAGGCGAACTGCTTGTTGCTGGTGACGTAGGTGAGGTCGGTGCGGGTGGGTAGGCCGCCGCCCTTTTTGGTGCCAAAGGGCGGGTTCGAGAGGATCAGGGTCGCGGGCGGGAGCTTGCGGTAGTCCTCACTCAGGGTGTCGCCGTAGTCCACGCCGCCCTCAATGCCGTGCAGCAGCATGTTCATCAGCGCCAGGCGGTGGGTGTCTTGCACCAGCTCCATGCCATAGAAGGTTTCGTGGCGGTAGCGGCGCTGAGCTTCTTCCTTGAGGCTGTCGAAGTCGTTGTGTTTGCGCAGGTGGTTGTTTGCCGCAATCAGGAAGCCGCATGTGCCGGCCGCAGGATCTTGGATCACGTCACCCAGCTTGGGGTTGAGCACTGTGACGATGCTGTCGATGAGGTGGCGGGGCGTGAAGTACTGCCCGGCACCGCTCTTCTTTTCGGTGGCGTTGCGTTCCAACAGGTTTTCGTAAAGGTCGCCCAGGTCGTCGCGCTGCACGCTGTACCAGTCGAGTGCGTCGATTTCGGTGACGAGCTTGCTCAACGTGGCGGGCTTGGTGATGAAGGTGTTGGCGTTGGCGTAGATGGCTTGCACAGCGCCCTGGCCGTGCAGGCCGTAGTCCAGCAGCATTTCCTTGTAGGTGTCGAGGCGGTCTGGCGCGGAGGCGTTGATCAGGTCGGCCCAGCGCACGCCGGGCTGCAGCAGCTTGGGCTCGCCCTTCTTGGGCGACTTGAACACGGTCAGGCGTTCTTCTTGCCCGGTCTCCTGCATCATTTTCAGGAACAGCAGGTAGGTGAGTTCGCTCAAGTACTGGTGGTAGGTGACGCCGTCATCGCGCAGCACGTTGCAGAGCGACCAGAGCTTGGCGCCGATATCGAGCGCAGCATTGGGATTGGACATGGGGTTCGGGTTCAGCGTTGGGCGGACTGGGGCGGGGGTGCCCACAGCGCGTCGTTAAAGGCTTCCAGCACGGGCTGGAGCTGGCCATTGAAGATTTTGTCGAGGCGGTTGAAGCCGCCGCCTTCGCGTTTGAAGATGAGGTCAGGGTCGTCGAGCGCGGCGCGGTCCACCAGCAGGTTGGCTTTGGTCTGGGCGGCGATGCGTTTGAGCCAGTCGCGCTGCGGGTGGGTCCAGGCAATGCCGCCGGGCGGGTGCGCAAGCAGGTTTTGCAGGGCGTGGTCCACACGCTCGGCGTAGGGGAGCAGGGCATCGCCCACGGCGGCCTGGCGAATGTAGCCAATGATGCGGGCGGCAATGTCCTGATTGCTGAGTTCGCGCCAGGCGGTGGCGAGGCGGGCCTCGGTGTAGCCGGCCTTGTCCAGCGCGAGCACCAGCTCTTTCAGTTGTTGGCGGGTGAGGTCCCGCGGGCGGGTGAGCACAGTGAACAGGGCGGGCAGTTCGTTGCCGTGGCTCGCGATGAATTCCTTGAACTCCTTGAGATAGTCCTCAGGGCGACCGGCATTGCCGTAGCCGCGTTCGACGTTTTTCAGCTGGTCTGGGTGGTCCGAGACGTACATGCCCTGGCCGTTGCCTTCGTGCTTGCGGTCGAGGATTTCGCCCAGATCTGGGTGCTGCGCAAACCACTTGGCCAGTTCGTTCAAGGGAAGGGCACGGACCTTTTTGACGAAGTCATCTGGCGACATGCCTGCCTTGGTCTCGAAGTCTTGTGCGTCTTTGCCTTTGAGGTGGCGCTTCTTGACCTGGAATTTGGCGAGGAACTGATCGCGCACCAGTTCACGGGCCGCGTCGTCGGCGACGGTGAGCAGTTCGCCCTCCAGCTGTGAGAAGCTGAGCTTTGGATTGACCACCACGGGTTTCATGGCGGTCATGTTCCCGATGTTCTCGAACACACGGACGGCGTCGATGACTCTGAAGCTGTCTTTGGCTTCGCCGTCAAAGTCGCATAGGCGGGTGGCGCGGCCGAGCATCTGGTCAAACAGAATGCGGCTGTTGACCTGGCGGAGAAAGACCAGGTTGCAGATTTCCGGAACGTCAATGCCAGTGGTGAGCAGGTCCACCGTGACCGCCACATTGGGGAGGCGTTCGTTCTTGTAGCGGCGGATGAGTTCCAGGGGTTTGTCGGCGTCGCCCGTGATCTTGATGACGGCGTCGTCTTCTACCGAGCCGTATTGGGTTTCGAAGGCTTTCTTGAGGACTTCGACCACCAGATCGGCGTGGCTGCTGCTGACGCAGAAGATCAGGGTCTTGCGGCGCCCGCTCGGGTCCAGTTCCTGTGCCAGGTATTGGCACACCACCTCGTTGAAAGGGCGGGTGATGACTTTGCGGTTGAAGTCCTCGACCTGGAGCTTGATTTCGTCCGGCGCCTTGAAGAGGTCGATCTGGTTCTTGGTGACGTCGTAGACCTTGACATCTTCGCCCACGCGCCACGTCATGCCGTGGGTAGACAGCTCGGTATGGAGCTGAATGGGCGGCTCGTAGTCCACCAGGAAGCCATCGACCACGGCCTCGCGGTAGGTGTACGAATAGACCGGGGCGCCAAAGATTTCAGTGGTGTGCAGCGCTGGGGTGGCGGTGAGGCCGATTTTGGTGGCATCGAAGTAGTCGAGTACCCGGCGGTATTTGGAGATGTAGTCGTCAAACCCTCGAAAGGTCATTTCGGTGTCGGACATTTCGCGGTCCAGCGTGTAGCCACGGTGGCATTCGTCGATGACGATGCAGTCGAACTGGTCCACGGTGGGTGGTGCCACACCATCTGCTGGAAACAAGACCCGCTTCATCATGCCTTGCACAGTGGCGACCTGGACGGCGGTGTCATCGTCGGGCTTTTGCTCGTCCAGCTCCTTGAGTCCGAAGACGTCCGCAAAGGTCTGCAGGCGCTCCATGCGCGTGTCTTTGAAGGCGTTGGCGGCCTGGATGCCCAGCGCTGAACGATCCACCAAAAACAGGATGCGGCGGAACCGTTTGGCTTTGAGCAGGCGGTAGATCAGCGCGACGCAGGTTTTGGTTTTGCCGGTGCCGGTGGCCATGGCCAAAAGGATTTCGCGCTGACCCTGGCTGATGCGGCGCTCGGTCTCCTGGATGGCGGTTTGCTGGTAGTGGCGCAGCGGGAAGCCGTAGTTGAAGGCTGTGTTCCTCAGTTCCTGGTCTGCGCGGGCTTCATCTCGGGCCAGAAGAATCTGCAGCCCTTGGGGCGAATACCAGCCGTCCAAGGCATGAGCGAGGTTTTCAGGACGGCGCAGGTCGCAAAACCAGATGCCGCTCTTGGTGGCCAATTGACGCAGGTAAGGCCGCCCGTTGGTGGCGAACACAAAGGGGATTCGGAACTCGCCGTGTTCGCCCCAGTTTTCTTCGTGAAGAAAGGTTTCTGAACTGGCGCCAAAGGTGCGGCTGTAGCGCTTGCTTTGCTGCAATGCGGCTGACACGTCTTTGGTTTCCCGTTTGGCCTCCACCACCGCCAAAGGGGTGAGGCCTTGAAACAGCACGTAGTCAGCGGAATAGCCTTCGCAGGGCCATTCAGCAATGGCGATGTTGCGGCCCTTTTCGGGATGGGTTCCTTTGCTGTAGCGCAGGACCTCGGTGTCGGCTTCCCACCCGGCCTGGCGCAGCTGTTCGTCGATCAGACGCCGGGTCTGGGATTCGTCCAGAACTACCTGTGAAGCGGCGGCAGTGGCGAACGACAGCAGTTGCGTCTTGTTGAACTGTGGGGCCGCCTTGACTTCTGTCTGCAGGGCTTCAAGGCGCTGGCCGAGCTGTGCCTTGGCTTGTTCAGCCTCGGTTGCGACCTGTTCCCAAACCATGCGCTCTTCGGCCAGGGTGGAGAGCTGCGACTGTGCCTGACTCAGCTGGTTCTGAACCTGCTCATGCTTGGATTGGTACTCGACCACTGCCTGGCGAAGTTCATCCAGCTGGCTTTTGAGTTCGGCGCCCTCATCGGCAGGCGGTGTCGGCGGCAGGAACGGCCCGGAACGGTATTCGGGATCCTTGAACGTGCGGTGGAACCAGAGAACCAATTGCCATGCGAACCGAAGGGAGGTAAGGGCTTTGGCGTGGTTGCCTTCGAGCGCGTGATTGGCGGCATTGCCCGCCACCCGGATTTGGTCCAGCAGCTGCTTGATTTCCCGAGGCAGGAAACCGTCGGCCTGGAGACGCCGGATCAGGTCGTATTGGGACTCTTCGGCCGAGGTGTACAGACCGATCCGCGCAGCGACCGTCTGGGTCAGCAGCTCCGCGAGCTGACGAAGCTTGAGGAGGCTGGTGTTGGGATCGTCTGAAAAATAGCGCTCCGCCAACGCGCCAAGGCGCCAAAGTTGCTGCTCATAGGGTTTGAGCAGATCGAAATTGGAACGCTTACTCCCTTGCATAGTCGACCGTATGTCGTTGTCAGCTGAATCAGACGGTGAAAGTTGCTTCGGAGTTTAGTAGGGACGAGAAGATCAGGCAGCAACTGGAATGAAGCGCACTTGATTTGGCTGTTTGGCCGGCTGGAGTTCGAAGTTATCGGGAAACCGCTTGAAGAGCTTGGGGCTTGAGGCGTTCTTGCCCAAGAGCTTTTTGTCGTGGAGCGCCTTGGCGGCATCAGAGATCTGGAGCCACTCTCCCGTGCGCAGCTTGGGAAAGGCTCCCAGGATCATGTCCTTGGTGACCTGGTCGGCGGGCGTGACGGTAGCGTTCTGCACGGGCTTAGCTGCCACTTTCTTGGTAGCTGGCGCTTTTTTGGTTGGCGCCTTCTTGGCAGCCGGCGCTGGCGCTGGCGCTGCGACCTTCTTGACGGCCGGGGCCGGTTTTGCGGCTATGGTTTCAGCAGCGCTTCGGCCCACGTAGATCACGCCGTCATAGGACTTAACGGCTTCTGGGGCCATCTTGCTGTACTCGGACGCGCACAAGACCTTGATACCCCTCTCGCGCAACCGGACCACCAGCGGCACGAAGTCCGCATCGCCTGAACCGATCACCACGATTTGCGGCGCTGCGGGCTGGCACGCCAGCTCCATCGCGTCCACGGCCAGCGCCATGTCGGTGGTGTTCTTGGTGAGGTAGACGTTGAGGAAGGGACGAATGGCCCAGTCTCGCAGCGAGTCGGCCAGACCTTTGAGGTTTTCCGCGCTGCCATAGGCTCGCCGCACGGCAATCGGGCCTTCTGTGGCTTCGATGGTGGTGATGGCTTCGTTCACCCAGGCGGGCGAACTCAGGTTGTCGGCATCGATCAGGAAAACGATCATCTTGTGCTCCCCCTTGGAATGGGAGCATCTTATGCGTCCGCCCGACCTACACCGTCTCCCGCTGCTCAAACCCAGTCAGCTCTTCCGCTGGCCCGAGCGCCTCGCGCACGGCCACCCCTTCCACCCGCGCCATGGGTGGCCCGCGCTCGGCCCAGGCAATGAGCGCCTGCACGGCCTCGGCCGGGCCGGTGGCCAGCGCTTCCACGCTGCCGCCGCGGCGGTTGCGCACCCAGCCGGTGATGCCCAGCGCTTGGGCCTGTTGCGCCATGCTCCAGCGGTAGCCCACGCCTTGTACTCGGCCGCTGATGCGCAGGTGGCGGGTGGTGAAGATGGGGGGAGGGGAGGCGGGGTTGGTCATGGCGCGCCGGTGGTCAACGCGCCATGTTGACCAACCGCTCGATCACATGTTGTAAGGCAGCGAAGAGTGGTGCAGCACGATGCGCAGCTTGCCAGCGTCGTCCTTGACGTACTTCCAGGTCTTGTCGACGGTGGTGACCTTGCCGTCTTTGCCGGTGATCATGACGTTGCCCATGGTGGAGGCGGAGTCGCCGGCGATGAAGACGGCGGCGTTTTTGGACTCGCACTTGGTCCAGCCTTTGAGGGCGAAGCCAGTGTCTTTGGGGAAGGCGCTGTCGCCGCCCACGAAGTAGGCCAGCGCGCCGGCGCGGGTGGTGCGGAAGGTTTGCGGGGCCACGGTCAGCGTGGGCTTGAAGAGCACGGCGCCCATCTGGTAGCCGTAGGCGGCGTCGATGACTTTTTCAGCCAGGTCCTTGGCGGCCTTCTGGCCGCCTTTGTCGTTGGCGCTGCTGATGTCGACCAAGGCCTGGCACCAGGCTTTTTGAGCGGCGAGCACTTCGGCTTCGGTGATGGCCTGGTTGACCACGGTGGCGGAGGCGAGGCCGCTGAAACACAGAAGCGCTGCGGGGGCGAGGTAACGGACGGACATGGTGCGAACTCCTTGATGTTGGGGGTTTGGGAAGTGAGGCCCGGCGGGCCGCTGACTTCACAGCCGCTATTGAAAAGCCCTCACTTGAACCTGGGTTGAACGGCGGATGAGCAACGCCTGACCGCCACATGAACGCCAGATGAATGTGCAAGCCTGGCCCGCAGCGCCCTGACAATGGCTGCATGTTTCGTCGAAGACTCAGTCTGGTGCTGGTGTTGCTGGCTGCCGCCGTGGTGCTGCAGGCGGTGGCCGCAGTGTTTGCCGCGCGCGAGGCAGAGCGGCAGGTGGTGCGCGGCCGCATTGCCAGCGACATCCACCAGCGCTTTGTGGAGTTGTCGGCCACCAAGCAGCGCCTGCGCTCCTGGGTGACGCAGTTCCAGATTGGCGCGGGTGGCGATGTGGCCGAGCGCGATGCGCTGGAGCAGCGCATGCGGGCCATTCTGGGCGAGCTCAAGGACCTGACCCAGCAGGCGTCGGCCAAGGGTCTGGAGGCCGGTGCCGGGGCCGAGCAGGCGGCGCGGCAAGACGCCCTGCAGGTGCTCGGGCAGAGCGTGGAAACGCTGAGTGCGGCGATACGGGAGAAACCACCGCTGTCGCCCAACGTGCAGGCGCGCCAGGCCTGGGACACCTTGACGGCGGTGTTCGAGCGCTCGGAAGGGCGCGATTTGCGGCAGATCATTGCCCAGAGCATCGAGCGCGAACAGGCGGCGATGGACCGCGAGCGGGCGGCGGCCGATGCGTCGCTGGCGCGCATGCGGGCCTGGTGGATGGGCACGGCGTTGCTGCTGGCCCTGGGCGCACTGGCCGCCACGGCGTACTTTGGCCGCGCCCTGCGGCGCCCGCTGGACGCGCTGACGGCGGGTGCGCAGGCGCTGCAGCAAGGGCAGCTGGATCACCGCATCGACCTCACCGGGCGCGACGAGTTTGCCGCGGTGGCGCGCAGCATGAACACCATGGCCGAAGAACTGGAACAGCACCGGCAGCGCGAGGCCCAGCAGCGCCAGCTGCTGGAGGCCACGGTGCGCGAACGCACCACCGACCTGCACCAGGCCAACGACTCGCTGCGCCGCACCGACGTGCGGCGGCGCCAGCTGCTGGCCGACATCAGCCACGAGCTGCGCACGCCGACCACCGCGATCCGGGGCGAAGCCGAGGTGACGCTGCGCGGGCAGGACAAACCGGTGGCCGAGTACCGGACGGCGCTGGCGCGCATCGTCGACATTTCGCGCCAGCTGGGCCGGGTGATCGACGACCTGCTGGCGATGGCCCGCACCGACCTGGAAACCTTCAGCCTGGTGCGACAGCCGGTGGCCCTGCAGCAGCCTTTGCTGGACGCGCTGGGCCAGGCCGCGGCCTTGGCGGGCGAGCATGGCGTGGTCTTGAAGCCCGAGGGCAAACCGCCGGAACACTGCAAGGTGTTTGGCGACGCGCAGCGGCTCACCCAGCTGCTGATGCTGCTGCTGGACAACGCCGTGCGCTATTCGCAGCCGGGCGGCGTGGTGCGCTGGCAGGTGCAGGAGCAAGACGACACGGTGGAGCTGCGGGTGATCGACGAAGGCATCGGCATTCCGGCGGACGAGCTGGCGCAGGTGTTCGAGCGGCATTTCCGGGGCAGCGTGGCGCGGCGCCACCGCGCCAGCGGCAGCGGCCTGGGCTTGCCGATTGCGCGCGCGCTGGCGGTGGCGCACGGCGGTTCGCTGGAGCTGCTGAGCCCGTGCAACCCAGGGGGCCAAGGCGGTACCTGCGCGGTGTTGCGGCTACCGCTCTGGAACGACCCCGACTCGGTGCTGGGCGAGCTGCCCATGGCTTTGAGCGAACATCCCAACCCATGAACATCTTGCTGGTGGAAGACGATCCCCGGATCGCCGATTTTTTGTTGCGCGGGTTGCGGGCCGAAGGCCACCAGGTGCAGCGCGCGGCCAATGGCCACGACGGTCTGGCGCTGGCGCAAGCCGCCGCGCGGCAGAGCGCGCCGACCGACCCGGCCACGGTGTTGGTGCTCGATCTGATGCTGCCCGGCATCAACGGCATGGAGATCTGCCAGACGCTGCGGGCGGCCGGCGTGGCCATGCCGATCCTGATGCTGACCGCGATGGGCTCGCTGGAAGACCGCGTGGCTGGCCTGCGCATGGGCGCCGACGACTACCTGTGCAAACCGTTTGAGTTCGAGGAACTGCTGGCGCGGCTGGAGTCGCTGGCGCGGCGCACCCAGCCCCTGCAACCCAGCCGCTCGGCGCGCCTGCAGGTGAGCGACCTGGTGCTGGACCGGGAGAGCATGAAGGCCAGCCGCGCCGGCCAGCCCCTGGCGTTGACGGCGCGCGAGCTGGCCCTGCTGGAGCTGCTGATGAACGCGCCGGGGCGGCTGTTCAGCCGCGAACGCATTCTGGCCAGCGTGTGGGGGCACAGCGAAGACCCGCTGACCAATGTGGTGGACGTGTACATCCGCCGCCTGCGCAGCAAGATCGACGAGGGCCATGCGAGCGCCCTGATCCAGACCGTGCGCGGGCTGGGCTACCGGCTGGAAGCGCCGGGGGCGGCCCAGACCGACGGGTCCTAAACCGGCTCGCGCTTCTCGAACCCGATCAGCACGTCGGACGTGTCGGCCTGGGTCACGGCCACGCGGTGGATGCGGGCTTGCAGCGGGCCCCGGTGGGCCCACTCGATAAGGGCGCGCAAGGCGCTGGCCGGTCCGCAGGCCACGGCTTCGACGCTGCCATCGCGGCGGTCACGGACCCAGCCGCAGACGCCGAGCGCGTCGGCCTGCATCGCCATGCTGTCGCGGAAGTACGGGTCTTGCACCCGCCCGGTGATGTGCAGGTGGCGCGCCACGGCGGTGTCGTGGGTGAATCGTGCGGGTTGCATGGAGCGCTCCTTTCAGGGAAAGCTGAACGTGATGCTGGAGGCCGGCGCCGAGGTGTTGACGCTGCGCGTCTGGAGGGCGCTGCCCAGGGCGGCTTCCAGGGTGTAGAGGCCTGCGGCGGCGCTGTCGGCGGTGAAGGTGTAGGCGCTGGTGGCGTTGGGCACGTAGGCGGTTCTTTGTGGTGCCTGCACGGGCAGCGCGGTCTGGAACCGGCCGGTGTCGGCGTCGACTGCGGCCCAGGCCACTTCAATGGTGGGGCCACCGGTCAGCGCCTGCAGGGCGCGCACGGTGGCGCTGGTGGGCGTGACGGTGCCGGTGACGGTGGCCGAGGTGGAAGGCTGCGGCAAGAAGGCGAAGCTGGTGGAGTTGAGGGCGGTGGTCGAGGTGGTGGCCACGGGCACGCCGGTCATGACGGCGGTGACGCGGCCCGCTGCGCTGATGACGAGGTCGTAGTTGCCAGCGGGCACCGGGGACAGCTCGAAGCGGCCATCGGGCGCTGGCGCGGTGGCCCGGACCGGCACGCCGCCCTGCTGAAGCGAGACGGTGGTCGAGCCGGTGGCGATGTCGGAACCAACGTAGCCGACCACGCGCTGGCCCGCGGCGGAGAGCAGCGGGATCACGCTGACCACCGGCTTGAGGTTGAACTGGCCGGAGTTGCCACGCCGCACCACCGACTTGCAGGCGTCGAAGTCGATGACGAAGTCGGCCACCTGGTTGGCCGCCACGTCCATCTGCACGTTGAGCTTGAGGCCGCTTTGCTGGCCGCTGGGGGTGGTGAGCGGTGTTTCGGTGCCGCCGGTGGGCACGACCGAATTGGCCAGCGGTGTGGCGCGGTTGTTGTCGGCCAGCACCAGGCGCATCTGGGTGTAGCGGCCCGCGGGCAGCGCGGTCTGGCCCAGCTCGGCGAGCACGCCGTTGGTGAGGGTGAGCAAGTCAAAGCGCCGCGCCGGGCTGAGCACCACTTCCGACCAGCCAGCGTCGCCGTCTTCGGCTGTTGAGGAACGGTTCACGCGCACTTTTTCCACCGTGATGTTGACCTCGTCGTAGCCGCAGGCGGGGGCGTCGGTGAGCGACAGGCGCATGACGCCGGTGCCGCTGATGCCGCCGTCGCCACCGTTGCTGGCAACGACCTCGCCGCCACCGCCACCACAACCCGTCAGGCCGATGAGCAGGGCCACTGCGCTGAGGCCCAGCGCGGTGGAAAGGTTGCGGGTGTTCATGTGGGTTCTCCAGGGTGTCGGACCGGGTCCGACGCCGTTTCTTCAAAGTAGTAAATGCCCAGGCCGACGCGGGCACCCGGCGGGGCGTCGGTGCCGTTCGGCTGGCCGCTGTCGGCGTTTTGCAGCCACTGGTCGAGCTGTTCCAGCAGCGCCTGCGCCTGCTGAGCGCTGAGGGCGCGAAAGGCGGGCAGGGCCTGCACCGGCACGCCGCGGTACATGACCTTGCGCTGGAAGCGCGGCGCCTGGTCCGTCTGGTGCAGGTTGTGGTCGATGGTTTCGATGAGGTCGGCCACGTCGGTGCCGAGCATGTCGACCATTTCGCTGGCGCCTTGCCGCGGCACATAGCCGCGCGACAGCAAGGCCACCCGGCCATCGGGCAGGCGCTCCACGGCGCCCACGCGCAGCAGTTCGTCGAGCAGGGCACGTACGGGCATGTCGCCGCTGTGGCGCTTGACCAGCGCGGCAAACCCGCGCTCGCCCTCCAGCTCCAGCGGGCGGGGGTCGCCCTGGGGGTCGATGAAGTCGGCGTCGCGCAGCCAGGCGGTGAGCACGCGGGCGGCGCGGTTGCGGCGTTCGCCGGTGCCCACATCTTCCAGCGCCGGGGCTTGCAGCAGGCGCTGCACTTCCTTGCGCGAGAGGCCCGACAGGATGGAAGCGCGCGAGACCGAAGGCTTCTTGCCCTGGATGCCGAAGTCGTCCATGGCAACCTCAACAAAGGTGCGCCTGGCCAGTGCATCGAAGGCCTGATAGGACTTGCCGTGCCGCAGCAGCACCCGGAACAGCGGCCGCAGCAGCCGGGCGACGGCGAGGTCGATGGCGCGTTCGAGGGGGTTGGCTGAGTCCATTTTTGGGACTTTATTCCCAAAAATGGCCGATAGTTGTAATCAAACGTTACGCTCTGCACCGTCCCGCCCCAGGGAACGAGCGGCTGAACAGGCCTGCCCGGCGCCCCGGGTAAGGTCGGCAGCGGTGGAGCGACGAAGGGGTGAGCGGTCACCTTTCGTGGCCGGACGGGAGCCTGCCTTGTTCAACACACACCCAGCACACCTCGGCCGGACCACCGCGCATTGGCACCCGCCCCGGTGGGCTTGGCTGGCGGGGGTTTTGCTGCTGGTCTGCTTCGCCCTGCTGCAAAGCCCGGCCACGGCGCAGACCCAGCGGCCAGCCCCGCTGCTGGACAAAGACCGCCAGCCGTTTCCGCCCGCACCGGCCGTAAAAGATGGACCGCTGTCGCCTGCCGTGAAGCGGGCGCTGGCGCTGGCCGCAGCCGACTGGAAGGACTACCGATTCCCGCAGGCGGCGGTGCGGACCCTCGGGGCTTCGGGCGACCCGCGCATGGCGTGGTACCTGTTCGACGTGCTGCGCTTTGCCAGCAGCGGGCGCCAGCTGGAGGTGGTGCGGGCGTTTGAACAGCTCACCGGCGCCGCACTGCCGCCCGACGCCTACACGGCCATGGGCGACCGGCTGCTGGCCTGGAACCTGCCCGCGCCACCCGGCTATCAAGCCATGAAGCGCGACCTGTATCTGCAGATCGAGCCCCGTTGGGCGCCCCTGTTTGCCGACGCCGAATCGACCGTGGATTGGCGGCACGTGGGCTGGGGCGGGGTCTACATCGACGACCGCCCCGATGCGACCGCCGGACAACCTTGCCCGCGCGGCTGCATACCGGCGCTGGACCAGCCCAAGGTGACGCCCGCGAGCGAAGGCGGCTGGTACCCGGCGGACGCGGTGGTGTTCGGCGTGGTGGTCAATGGCCAGGCGCGGGCCTACCCCAAGCACATGATGGAGATCCACGAGATGGTGAACGACACGCTGGGCGGGCGGCAACTGGGCATTCCGTACTGCACGCTGTGCCTGTCGGCCCAGGCCTACTTCACCGACCGGGTGCCGGGCTTTGCGCCGCTGCTGCGCACCTCGGGGCTGCTGTCGCGCTCCAACAAGCTCATGTATGACCTGCGCAGCGGCTCGGTCATCGACACCTTCACGGGCCGGGCGCTGTCGGGCCCGATGCGCAAGGCCGGGGTGACGCTGGAGCAGACCACCGTGGTGGTCACGACCTGGGCCGCCTGGCGCGCCGCCCACCCCAAGACCACGCTGCTGGCGCAGGACGGTGGCATCGGCCGCAGCTACCCGCTGGACCCGCTGGGCGGGCGCGATGCGCAAGGCCCGATCTTCCCGGTGGGCGATGTGGACCCGCGGCTGCCGGTGCACGAAGTGGTGCTGGGCCTGACCGGACCCCAGGGCCAGGCGCTGGCTTTTCCGCGCGCTGCGGTGCAGCTGGCGCTGGCGGCCGGCAAGCCGGTGCGACTCGGCGGGGTGGAGGTGCGCAACGTGGCCGGCGGGCTGCGCGCCTTTGCCGGTGGCCAGGAGCTGACGGCTCAGCAGTCGTTCTGGTTTGCCTGGAGCCAGTTCAAGCCGGGCACGCTGCTGTGGCAGCGCTGAGGGCAGAGGGCGCGGCCCGGCACCACCCCGCCGCGCTCACTGGGCGGCCGCAGGCAGGCTGAACACTTTGTCGAACGCCCAGTTGAAGACGAAGGTGTAGCCCAGGAAAAACGTCGCCAGGCCGATCTCCAGCACCAGGGCGTGCCAGACCGTGATGTCGAACCACCAGGCGAACAACGGCACCAGCAGGACCAAAAAGCCCAGCTCGAAGCCGATGGCGTGGGCGACGCGGCGCCGGACGCTGCGGCCACGCACGCTCTGGCGCGCTTCCCAGCGCTCGAACAGGGTGTTGTAGACCAGGTTCCACACCACGGCAATGACCGACGACACCACCGCAATGACGCCGGCTTTTTCCAGGCTGGCGCCGGAACCGAGTGCCAGACCGGCGCTGGCGATGGCGATGGCGATCAGCTCGTAGAGACCGACGTAAACAACTTTGCGGCGCGCGCCTTGGAGGTTGTAGCGGGCCATCAGCTGGCCTGCACCTGGGCCTCGAAACCGGCCTCGGCCAGCGCGGCCGCGATGTCTTCGGGCGCGATCATCGTGGTGTGGCTGACCCAGGCGGTCTGCGCGGGCAGATCCACGCCGGCCTGGCTGACACAGGGCAGATCTTGCAGCTCGAACATGACGGCGTCGGCGTCTTCTTGTGTGCGCAGGGTCGGAATGTGGAAGGTGGTTTCGGGCATGCAGAGGGCTCCAGGCTGGTGTGCATGATACGGACCACCGGAACGACAATGCACCCATGCCCACAGCACCCATCGCCCTGCCCGCGATCGACACGGCCCGCTGCACCGGCTGCGGCTGGTGCGTGGCGGTGTGCCCGCCGCACGTGCTGTCGCTGGAGGTGGTGAACTGGCAGAAGTTTTCGCA
>JALOSH010000472.1 GCA_025458545.1 Hydrogenophaga sp. | reverse complement strand
AAGCGCTTCATCAACGACGCCGCCCACCAGTTGCGCACGCCGCTGGCGGGGCTGATCAGCCAGGTCGAACTGGCCCAGCGGGAGACCAGCGAGCCAGCCCTGAGCGCGCGGCTGAACAAGGTGCTGACCGGCGCCGAGCGCAGCGCCCATCTGGTGCACCAGCTGCTGACGCTGGCCCGCACCGAAACCACCGCGCGCCGCGAGCCGCTGGACCTGGCCGCGCTGGCCCGCGAGGTGGCGCGCGAATGGACGCCGCGCGCGGTGGCGGCTGGCATGGACCTGGGCTACGAGGGCGAGGACCACCTGACGATGCAGGGCGACGCGCTGCAACTGCGCGAGGCCCTGAGCAACCTGATCGACAACGCGCTGCGCTACACCCCGTACGGCAGCAGCATCACCCTGCGCGTGAGCCAGGGCCAAGACGGCGCAGCCCGCGTGGCGGTGGAAGACAACGGCCCGGGGCTCAGCGATGGCGACATGGAACACGTGTTCCAGCGCTTCTGGCGCGCCAACGAACAACCCGGCGGCTGCGGCCTGGGCCTGGCCATCGTGCGCGAAATCGCCCGCCGCCACGGCGGCGACGCCACCGCAGAGCGCGTGGCGCCTCACGGCTTGAAGATCGAGCTGCGCCTGGCGTGAAGGGGCGTCCGATCCCGCATTCAGCCGTCAGGCCGGGCTGAGCAGCGCAGGGGTGCGGGGATCAGACATTCGAATGTCCGAAGGCCGCGCAGCGGACAAGTTTGCGAATGTCCCCCGCGCACCGAGCAGCGCAAGGTACCGCGAAGCGGCCCGGACTTCGGCTCGCCTTTTTTTGGCTACTTGCTTTTGGCGAAGCAAAAGAAAGTAGCTCGGCTGCCGGGCCGAGACCCGGCTCGCCACAGGAGCCACCAAGCCCCAACAAAGAAATCAGGGCAAGTGGTGCCCATCCATCGACTTCAACCGAACCCCCGACGCATGGTCAACTTCACCACCACGTAGGTGTCGGCTCCGGTCGGCTCCACCAGCACCACCTCGCCGCGCCAGGGCGCGTCGTCGCTCAGGTGGATGTGCTCGGGCCGCTGGCCCAGCGTGACCTGTTGAACGTCCGGGCAAGGCAGGTCCAGCGAGCCGCCCTCGAACACAAACTTGCCGCTGTCGCCCGAACGTTCGACGTGGCCGGGAATGAAGTTCATGGTGGGCGAGCCGATGAAACCTGCCACGTAGGTGTTGGCCGGGCGGCGGTAGATTTCGTCGGGCGTGTCGATCTGCTGCAGCACGCCGTCCTTCATCACCGCGATGCGGCTGCCCAGCGTCATGGCCTCGATCTGGTCGTGCGTCACGTACACCGTGGTGATGCCGCTGACGTGGTGCAGGCGCTTGATCTCGGCGCGCATCTCCACGCGCAGCTTGGCGTCCAGATTGGACAGCGGCTCGTCAAACAGGAACAGCTGCGGATCGCGCGCCAGGGCGCGGCCCATGGCCACGCGCTGGCGCTGGCCGCCCGAGAGCTGGGCCGGACGCCGGTCGAGCAGGTGCTCGATCTGCAGCATCTTGGCCACCTCGCCGATGCGCTGGTCTCGCTGGGCCTTGGGCACCTTGCGCATCTCCAGCGCAAAGCCGATGTTGGCGGCCACGGTCATGGTCGGGTAGAGCGCGTAACTCTGGAACACCATGGCGATGTCGCGTTGTGCGGGCGGCATGCCGATCACGTTCTTGCCCGCGATGTGCAGCTCGCCCTCGGTCGGCTCTTCGAGGCCGGCAATGATGTTCAGCAGCGTGGACTTGCCGCAGCCCGACGGGCCGACCAGGATCAGGAACTCGCCGGGTGCGACGTCGATGTCGATGCGCTTGAGCACCTCGACCGCCTTGTCACCCTTGCCGAAAGCCTTGCGAATGCCTTTGATGTGCAGAGAAGAAGCCATTGTTTTTATCCTTTCACGGCACCTGCCGTGAGGCCTTTGAGGAAGTACTGACCGGCCAGCACATAGACCAGCATGGTGGGCAGGCCGGCGATGATGGCCGCAGCCATGTCCACGTTGTAGTTCTTCACGCTGCTGGTCGTGTTGGCCATGTTGTTCAGGCCCACGGTCACCGGCTTGCTGTCGGCGCCGCTGAAGGCGACACCGAACAGGAAGTCGTTCCAGATGTTGGTGAACTGCCAGATCAGCGTGACCATCAGGATCGGCGTGGACATGGGCAGCACGATGCGCCAGAAGATGCGCCAGAACCCGGCGCCGTCGATGCGCGCAGCGTTCACCAGCTCGCGCGGCACCGCGGTGTAGTAGTTGCGGAAGAACAGCGTCGTGCCCGCCATGCCGGCCAGGCAGTGCACCAGCACCAGCCCGGCGATCGAGCTGGACAGGCCCAGCCAGCCCAGCACCTGGCTCATGGGCAGCAGCACCACCTGGAACGGCATGAACACACCGAACAGCAGGAAGCCGAACAGCACCTCGGAGCCCCGGAATCGCCACATGCTCAGCACGTAGCCGTTGACCGCGCCCCAGGCGGTGGAGATCAGCACCGCGGGCACCGCCATGATCACCGAGTTCCAGAAGAACGGCGCCAGGCCCCGACAGTCGACACCGGTGCAGGCGGCGCTCCAGGCCAGTTGCCAGGCGTCCAGGTTCAGGCTTTGCGGCAGGCTCAGCAGGTTGCCGTTGCGTATCTCGTTCGCGTCCTTGAACGAGGTCACCAGCATCACATACATCGGCGCCAGGAAGAACAGCGCGGCCACCAACAGCACGCCGTAGACCACGACTCGCCCAAAAGAAAAAGGGTTGGCAGTCATACGACACCACCGAAGAGAAGGGTTTGTGCAAGGGCACGCGTGGAACCG
>JALOSH010000097.1 GCA_025458545.1 Hydrogenophaga sp. | reverse complement strand
GCCAACCTCAACCCCGACCTGCAGATCATCGGCCTGCTGCGCGTCATGTTCGACCCGCGCATCACCCTGCAGCAGCAGGTGAGCGACCAGCTCAAGGCCCACTTTGGCGACAAGGTGTTCGACACCGTGATCCCGCGCAACGTGCGCCTGGCCGAAGCCCCCAGCTACGGCCTGCCCGGCGTGGTGTTCGACCCGTCGGCGCGCGGTAGCCAGGCCTTCGTGGCCTTTGCCAGCGAGATGGTTCAGCGCATCAAAACCATGTGATGTTGAACACAATCACCCCCTGCGCCGCTTCGCGCCTTCCCCCTGCAAGGGGGACGCAGCCTGTGGCCCAGCAAAGCCGGTTCCACGGCTGCGCCAGAGAAGTCAGTGCTTGCTCTCGGTAATGACATTGTGAAACTTGAGAACGTCCTCATCCTGCCCGGCTGGCAAAACAGCGGACCAGACCACTGGCAGAGCCGCTGGGAGGCGTTGCACGGGTACCGCCGCGTGGACCAGCACGACTGGATGACGCCCAAACGCGGCGACTGGATCGCCCGGCTGGAGGACGTGATCCTCGGTTGCGACGGCCCGGTGCTGCTGGTGGCGCACAGCCTCGGCTGCATCCTCACCGCCGCCTGGGCGGGTGTTTCACGCAGTACCGACCGCGTGCAGGGCGCGCTGCTGGTCGCGCCTGGTGACCCGGAGCGCGACGAACTGCGCATCGTCTTACCCAGTTGGGCGCCCATCGCGCGCCAACGCCTGCCGTTCCCGAGCGTGCTCGTCGGCAGCCGCGACGACCCGTATTGCGACTTCGCCAAAGCCCAGTCGCTCGCACAAAGCTGGGGCTCCCGCTTAATCGACTTCGGCGAGCGTGGCCACATCAACGCCGAATCGGGGCTGAGCGACTGGCCCGAAGGCGCGGCTTTGCTGAACGAACTGGGGGCTTAAGCACATGGCACTGATGGCGGAGGAAATCGTCGAAGAGTGGCTCAACCGACAGGGTTATTTCACCATCCGAGGAATCAAGTTGGGTGTGCATGAAGTCGATCTGCTGGCGCTTCGCTGGGACCCCAGGGGAGAACCGGACTGTCGGCACATCGAAGTCCAAGCCTCCATGCGACCGGTGAGCTATATCTCTCGCGTGCCCAAAGCAGATCAACGGCTCGGCCGAGCCAAAAACAGCGCGAAGCGGTCGGAAACCGAGTTGGTTGAAGGCGTTCGCGAGTGGGTCGAAACGAAGTTTCTGCGCTCTGACAAGCGCGCTTTGATGTCTCGACTTTGGCCGGGGCAGTGGCGCTCCGAGTTGGTGGTCAATGTGGTGAAGTCGGAACAGGAACTGGCGCTGATTGCAGAGCAAGGCATCCAGATTCATCGCTTACCCGATATCGTGCGGGCCCTCGCCAAGGGAGGCTTTGCCCTTTCCAGCGCTGCAGGCGCGGATGTGGTGGACCTGATCCTGATGGGCGCCCGGCAGCCCACGAACAATGAAGCCGGAGTGCATAATTCACCGCCAGGTAGTCAAACCTGACTACCTCTAGGAGCCGTCATGCCCCCCCCCACCATCGCTACCAGCCTCAAACTGCCCGCCGAACTCAAGGCCGCCATCGACGAAGATGCGCGCAAGCAGGGCCTGAGCAGTCATGCCTACATGGTCAGGACCCTGGCCGACGCGGCGGAGCGCGCCCGCTTGCGTGAACAGTTCACGCAGGACGCGCTGGCGGCGGAGCAGGACATGCTGACCACCGGGATGGGACACCGGCTGGAAGATGTGCGCGCCCATTTTGACCAGATGGCTGAATTCCGAGCTGGCCGGTGCGAGCGGCCTGCGCCGCTGGTGCCACAGAAGCTGCTGTGAGAACCGATGGTCGATGTGATCCTCACGCCGCAGGCGCATGCCGATTTGGTGCGCCTCGAAGAATTCCTCTGGCAGGGCCAGGATCCATTGGCCTCAGAGCTGCTCGGTTTTCTGCTGGATGGCCTCTTTGTGCTGACGCACCAGCCCGGCGTGGGCCGACCTCTGATGCATGGTCACCGCGAGCTGATCATCAGTCGCGGCAGGGGCGGCTACTTGGCCCGCTATGTGTTTGACGCCGCCCGGCAGCACGTGATCGTTCTGGGCATTCGACACCAGCGAGAAGCTGGCTACAACGACGACGAGATTTGAAAAACATGGTCACCAAAAAACCCAAAGGCCTCGGCCGCGGACTCGAAGCCCTGTTGGGCCCCAAGGTGGCGGAAGCCGCCTCGCCCGACGCGCAGGAAACCAGTCGCGCGGCTGGCACACCCAGCAGCCTGCCGCTGACCGAGCTGGTCGCGGGCATGTACCAGCCGCGCACGCGCATGGACGAAGGTGCGCTGTACGAGCTGGCCGAGTCGATCAAGGCGCAGGGCATCATGCAGCCGATCCTGGTGCGCAAGCTGGCCGACGGGCCGAACGCGGGCAAGTACGAAATCATCGCGGGCGAGCGGCGCTTCCGGGCTTCGAAGCTGGCCGGGCTGGACAGCGTGCCGGTGCTGGTGCGCGACGTGCCCAACGAGTCTGCCGCTGCGATGGCGCTGATCGAAAACATGCAGCGCGAAGACCTGAACCCGCTGGAAGAGGCGCAGGGCCTGCAGCGGCTGGTGAAGGAATTCGGCCTCACGCACGAACAGGCGGCTCAGGCGGTGGGCCGCTCGCGCAGTGCCGCCAGCAACCTGCTGCGCCTGCTGCAGCTGGCCGAGCCGGTGCAGACCATGCTGATGGCAGGCGACATCGACATGGGCCACGCCCGCGCGCTGCTGGCGCTGGACAAAGCGGCGCAGATCACGGCGGGTAACCAGATCGCGGCGAAGAAACTGTCGGTGCGCGAAGCCGAGAGCCTGGTCAAGAAGCTGGGCGCCGAGTTCAACCTGGTGCCGCAGAAGCCGACCAAGGACAAGTCGCGCGATATCAAGCGGGTGGAAGAAGAACTCTCAGACCTGCTGACCGCCGAGGTCGAGGTGCGCGTCAAGAAGCGCGTCAAGCGTCACGGCCGCGTCGAGGAAATGGGCGAACTGGCGATCCAGTTCGGCTCGCTCGAAGAACTCAATGGGCTGATCGACAAACTGCGCAACGAGCGCTGAGTCGCAGGCGCGAACCCCAAAGAAAAAGGCCTCCAAGTGGAGGCCTTTTTGCATGCGTCGCGCCAGCTTCGAGAACGCCGTGGAACCGGCTTCGCCGGGCCACAGGCGTTGTCCCCCTGGGGGGAAGCCGCGTCAGCGGCGCAGGGGGGTGTTCCTGCTCACTGCCCCACTTTGAGCGTGCCGCCCTTGCCCAGACCGCCCTTGACCTCTTGCGCCTTGTAGTTGCGCAGCGAAATCACCATGCTGTTGTAGGCGTCCATGAAGGCGGCCACGGTGGCCTTGCCTTCCGGGGTGCGCGAGAAACCGCTCAGGCCGCCCGCCGCGCCGCCGCCGAACGCACCCAGCGCCGCGCCGAAGTTGGTGGAGGTGCTGTTGCCTTCAGAAATGGCGATCTGCACGCCCGAGCGGATGTCGAACATGGTCAGCGTGACCACCGAGGCTTTGCGTTCGAACGAGCCGGCGATGGCGCCCGAATTGCGCTGTTTGTCGGTGATGGCCGAGAGCCTGCTCTCGGTGCGGTTGTTGCCCACCGAGGTGATCACGAAGCAGTTGGACTGCTGCACCGCCAGGCGCAGCAGCGGTTCGATGCTGGTGACCTGGGTGGCCGCGCCGAAGCTGGCGTACCACTCCTTGCCGCGGCCGTCGTCCACCGCCAGCGTGCCCAGTGGTGCGGCGCAGCGCTCCAGGTTGGCGTTGGCACCCGCGCTGGTGCCGCCAGCGGCAGCGCCCGTGGCGGCGGTGGCGCTGGTACCGGTGGACACCATGCCGCCGCCGGGTGTGACGCAGCCCGCCAGGGCCAGGGCGGCGGCCAGGACGGCCAGGGATGCGGTGGGTTTCTTCATGTGGTTCTGCCTTTGTTCAGAGGGTGGGTTCGAAGGTGTGGAGTGGATGTTTCGGTTCAGCGGTAGTACCAGCCCACCGGTCCCCAATACCAGCGGTAGGCGTAGCCGGTGTGCCACCAGCCGTACCAGTTCTTGCGGTGCGCCTCGCGCCACTGGTAGAGGTCTTGTTCGGTCTTCTTGGCGGTGCGGGCTTCGGCGAGCAGCTTTTCAGCTTCTTTGTCGCCGCGACCGGCGGCCAGCGAGAGCCATTTCTCTGCCTCGGCCGGGTCGGAGCCCATTTCTTCCACGCCCATCAGGTAGAAGCGGCCCAGGGCCAGTTGCGCTTCGGGCACGCCACGGTCGCCCGCTTCGCGCATCCACTGGATGGCTTGGTAGCTGTCGCGTTTGACGCCGTCGCCGCGGAAGTAGCGCAAGCCCAGGTCGTAGGCGGCGCGGGGGTCCTTGCGGGCAATCTCGGCCAGGGCGGCCAGGCGGCGGGTTTCTTCGGGGTTATCGTCGCGCGTCGGGTCAAAGGTCGCGCTGCTGCGCGGACGCTCCGAACAGCCGGTGTGGTCGCAAATGCGGATGGTTTTTTCGCTGGACTGGGCGCTCGCGGCACCCGCCACCAGCATGCAAGCAAGCAGCAGACGTTTCATTGTGGAATCCCCCCTGAAGATGTCCGATTCTAGGCAAGAAAAAAGCGCTGCCATTTTTGCACGGGCGGACCCGCTGTGGACCTCCGTGCGTGCCCACCGCCCGGAGGACGTCCACATTTTGTCCAGAAACCCGGGTCACCCGCCCCAGGGAACACCCGGCGCCCGCAGCCGCTGCTTCACAACGCGAAGATCTTGCCCGGGTTCAGGATGTTGTGCGGGTCCAGCGCGCGCTTGACGGCACGCATCATGTCGATGGCGCCGTCGCCCGCCTCGGTGCGCAGAAAGTCCATCTTGTGCAGGCCCACGCCGTGCTCACCGGTGCAAGTGCCTTCCAGCGCCAGCGCACGCGCCACCAGCGTGTTGTTCAGCGCTTCGGCCACCCGGTGCTCTTCCGGTTTGTCGGGGTCGATCAGATAACCGAAGTGGAAGTTGCCGTCGCCCACATGGCCCACCAGAAAGTACGGCAGGCCGCTGGCGTCGGCCTCGGCCACCGAGTCGAGCAGGCAGTCGGCGAGGCGGCTGATCGGCACGCAGGTGTCGGTGCTGACGGCGCGGCAGCCGGGCTTGCTCTGAATGGCGGCAAAGTAAGCGTTGTGCCGCGCGGTCCACAGGCGGGTGCGCTCCTCGGGCGTGGTCGCCCACTCGAAGGCCTGACCGTCAAATTCGGCCGCGATTTCCTGCACCGTCTCGGCCTGCTCCTTCACGCTCGCAGGCGAGCCGTGGAACTCCATCAGCAGCATGTGTTCTTCGCGCAGACCGAGCTTGCTGTGCGCGTTGACCATGCGCACCGTGCCCGCGTCGATCAGCTCGCAGCGCGCGATCGGCACACCGAGCTGGATGATCTGGATGACGGTGCGCACCGCGGCCTCGATGGTGGGGAAGGAGCAAGTCGCGGCCGAGATGGCCTCGGGCAGCGGGTAGAGCTTGAGCGTCACTTCGGTGATCACGCCCAGCGTGCCTTCGCTGCCCACCATCAGGCGCGTGAGGTCGTAGCCGGCGCTGCTTTTCTTGGCGCGGGTGCCGGTGCGGATGACTTCGCCGCTGGCGGTGACCACTTCCAGCGCCAGCACGTTCTCGCGCATGGTGCCGTAGCGCACGGCGTTGGTGCCGCTGGCGCGCGTGGCGGTCATGCCGCCGATGGACGCGTCCGCGCCCGGGTCGATCGGGAAGAACAGGCCTTCGCTTTTCACCGCGTTGTTCACACCCAAACGCGTCACGCCGGGCTGCACCGTCACGGTGAGGTCTTCGGCGTTGATGGACAGCACTTTGTCCATGCGGCTCACGTCGATGCTGATGCCGCCCTGCACGGCCAGCAGATGGCCTTCGAGCGAAGAACCGACGCCGAAGGGAATCACCGGCACCTTGTAAGACGCCGCCAGCTTCACCGCGTCGGCCACGTCTTGCGTGGATTGTGCAAACACCACCGCCGAGGGCGGCGGCACGCTGAAGATGGACTCGTCGCGCCCGTGGTGCTCGCGCACCGCCAGGGCGGTGGAGCACTGGGCGCCAAAGCGCGCCTGCAGCGCCGCGATCAGCGCGGCGGGCACCTCGCGCAACTGCAACGCGGGCGCGAGGTGGCTGTGGTCGGTGGGGGCGTTCATGGGCGTGGTCCTTTCAAACAAATTCAAACTGCGGTGAGAGCAGTGGCTGCATCACCGTGCGGCAGCGGCGGGTGAGTGACCAGCGACTTCAGCTGAGGCCGCGGCGTCCGCAGGACCTGCACGTCGGGTCGAGGTCGCGTTCCATACCAGGTCTCCAGGGCACGGGCCATTGCAAGCAACTGCGCATCTTGATGCAGGGGTGCGATCAGTTGCAGACCAAAGGGCATGCCCAATTCGTCCAGACCGCATGGTAATGACAAGGCCGGGCAAGTGGCCAGTGTTACAAGGTAGGTCAGGCTCAGCCACTCGTAGTAGTTGCGCTGTTCCACCCCATCGATGCGTGTAGCGTAGGGCTCGGTCCAGGGGAAGGGTGACAGCGGCGTGACCGGGGCCAAGATCAGGTCCACCGACTCGAACGCCCGCTGGAACTGGCGGAAGAGGCGCGTTTGCACAGTGTGGGCCTGGGCCCTGTCTGACAGCGTGATGCTGGAGGCCATTGCTACATTGGCCCTTACGTTGGGGGCCAGGCTGTCCGGATCCGTGCGCGACAGTGCTTCGAAGCCGGCCAGGAAGCTCTCAGCGCGTATGACATCAAAGCACCTGTGACCTTCTTCAAGGTTCCAGTCCAGCGGCTCGCAGTGTGCGACCTCGCGGGCCAGGCCGCTGATGCGATGGGCGAACACGCGGCGGATCATCGGATCGACCGCGCAGGTCCCGAAGTCGGGGGTGAACGCGATGCGCAGGCGCGACAGGTCCACCTCTGGCAGTGGCCAGAGCGGCCCTGTCAGCCGCGGTCCGCTCAGTGGGTCCATCGGGTGCGGTCCCACACAGGCTGAGAGCATCAACGCCGTGTCTGAGACGTCGCGCGCCATCGGGCCGAGCACCGAGATCGCTGACCAGCCCAACGGCCGTGCGTCGTTGGCCACCAAGCCAGGCGAGGGCCGCAGACCTACCACACCGCACAGCGCGGCGGGAATCCGCAGCGATCCGCCGGTATCGGAGCCGGTGCACAGGGGCAGCATGTCGGTGGCGAGCGCCGCCGCAGAGCCGCCCGAGGAGCCACCAGCGTTCAGGTCGGGGTTGAACGGGTTGCCGGTGGCGCCCCAGACGGGGTTGCGCGTGTTGGCGCCCGCGCCCGAGTCGGGCACATTGGTCTTAGCGGTCACGATGGCCCCGGCCGAACGCAACCGGGCCACCAACGCGTTGTCGTGCGTCGGCACATGGCCGCGCAGGCGCACGTTGCCATGTGTGGTGAGCAGGCCAGCGGTGTCTTGCAGGTCTTTCACCCCCAACGGGAGGCCCAGCAGGGGCGGCAAAGGCCCTCCGCGTATCACCTGCTGTTCGGCCTGGCGCGCAACGGCCATGGCTCGCCCGTCGTCGCGTGCGCAGATCGCGTTGACCGCTGGGTTGAGTGCATCGATGCGGTCCAGACACGCACGCATCAGCTCCACGGGTGACAGGGCTTTGCTCGCGATCGCGTCGCGCAGGGCGGTTGCGCTGAGGTCGACCAGGCTCACTGGACGACCCTTCGCTGTGTGGGTTTCGGGGCTGAGCGCTTTCGGAGCGTTTGTGCAGTGCTCATTCGGCGGCGAGGCCCAGTTTCTCGATCAGCGGCTTCCAGACCGCGATGTCGCGCTCGGCATAGGCCTGCACGTCGCCGGGTTTGCTGCTGACCAGAGTGACGTTCATCGCTGTCATGCGTTCCACATAGGCGCTGTCGGTACGGCATTTGTTGGTGGCCTCGTTGAGCCTGGCCACCACGGCGGCTGGGGTGCCATTTTTGGCGACCACCGCGATCCAGGCCGGCCGCGCGAGCACCGTGGGACCACCGGCCTCGGCGATGGTCGGCACGTCGGGCATGAGCGTCGAGCGCTCAGGCGCAAACACCGCCAGTGGCACCAGCTTGCCCGCCTTGACCTGCGTGGCCGCGGTGCCGATCACCAACGTCATGGCCTGGATGTGGTTGCCCATCAGCGCCGTCAGGCCGGCAGACTCGCCCACGAAGGGCACATGCGTGGCGGGCCAGTTCATGGCTTCGGTGAGCGCCGTGGTGAGCAGGTGCGCCGGGCTGCCCTTGCCGGGCGAGCCGAAGTTCAGGCCGCCGGCTTGCGACTTCGCCACCTTCTCAAGGTCAGCCAGCTTGCGGATGCCCGCGCTGGCAGGCACCGCCAGCACCAGCGGCGACGTGCCGATGAGCGCGATGCCGTCGAAGTCCTTGATCGGGTCGTAGGGCATCTGCTTGTGCACGAATGGCGTGATGGTCATCTGCGACATACCGATGGACATCACGTTGGCCCCGTCGGCCGGCAGGCCCTTGAGATGGTTGATCGCCAGGATGCCGTTGGCGCCCGGCTTGTTCATCACCACATTTGCCTGACCCGTCTGGCGGGCCACGCACTCGGCCCAGGTGCGGGTCATGGCGTCTGATCCACTGCCCGGTGGCTGCTGGGCGATGATCTGCAGTGGGGTGGACTGAGCGAACGCCTGGGCGGTCATGAGGGTCACGGCCGCCAGGGACAGTGGTGCGCAACGGGGCAGATTCATGGGTGTGTCTCCGGTGGTTGTAGAAAAGATTGCAAGGTGAGCGATAGCACCTTGAGTTGTGCCTCGATGACTGCAGGCGCTGCGAATGGCGCCTGCAGGCCCAGGCCGCGCAGGCAGGTAAGAATCAGATGCACCCGAGCCTGTCCGTCGGGCCATGCGGCAAGTTCGGGAAAGGACTGGTACATGTGCTGCGACAGCCGTTCGGCAAGCAGCTTCCGGCACTCCACGATGTGCGCGGTCATCTCCGCATCGTCTCTGGCCGCGAGGTAGGCCGACCAGGCGGTGGCAAACCGCCGCTGGCTGTAGAGCTGCAGCCAAGCCTGGCGCACCAGGTGGTCTGCGCGGCGTTTCGCTGACCAGTGCGGGGCGGGCCAGAAATCATTGCCCTGATCGAGCTGGTCGACCAGGTGGACGATGACCTCCATCATCAGCGCCGCCTTGGAGCCGAAATGGTGCTGCACCGCGCCAGTGGTCATGTTCGCCGCACTGGCCACTTCGTGCAACGACAGTTGCCCGTAGCCCTTGCTGTGAAGAACGTCCCGCGCTGCGTCGAGCAGGCGAACGCGCGTTTGAGCGCTTTTGAGCTGGTGGAGATTGGGGGGCATGGACGGTCCGTTTGAATTACATTGTGCTTGTAATGTAATTTGCCGGTATCCGTGCAAACCCGCGACCAGTAGCCTTGGCTGGACCGATCGCCGTCGCTGTTCGCTGGCGGGGTGCGGCCGGGGATGCCGCCGCGAATCACGGTGCCTGGCCAGAGGTCTGCGGCACGCTCCCCGCCAGCGGCCGTCAGCCCTGCGTTCTCCGATCAAACTCCTCGGGGCTGAGGCTGCCGCTGCGGTCGGTGTCGAGCCGGTCGAAGGCCGCTTCCAACCCTTGCACTGCGGTGGCCTCTTCGCGGCTGAGCTGGCCGTCACCGTTCTTGTCGGCCTGCTTGAAAGTGGCGCTGATCTCGGCGTCGCTCGGTGCGGCCGGCCGGGCCGGCATGTTCTGCGCCATCGCGGTGCTGGCCACGCCCAGTGTCCAGCCGGCGATCAGCAGCACGCTGCGGGCTTCGAAGTTGGCGACGAGGGTCTTGCGTTTCACGGTCATGGGATGCTCCCGAAAAGTTGAAAGGACCGCCATTGCACCGGCTGCAGCCGCCCAAGGCCAGCGTTTTTGCCGGCTGTTGCCTCACGCACATTCCACTTGCCTGAGACACATTTCCCTGCTTGCTGTTACCGGGCCCCCACGCTCCGCCGCTGCGCGGGTCGCTGCCCCCCGAGGGGGCTGTTTCGCCTTGGGGCGGCCCGGCGGCGAAACGCGGCCCTTGTCTCGTCGGGCTTGTTCGTGTTCACGCACAATCTCTCCCAACACACACCGCACAGAAGGAACCCCATGGGCAACCGACTCACACAGATCGCCACCCGCACCGGCGACGCCGGCACCACCGGCCTGGGCGACAACTCGCGCGTCTCCAAAAACAGCCTTCGCGTGCACGCCATGGGCGAGGTCGACGAACTCAATTCGCACATCGGCCTGCTGCTGTGCGAGGACATGGCCACCGAGGTGCGCGCCCTGCTGGTCGAGATTCAGCACCAGCTGTTCAACCTCGGGGGTGAGCTGTCCATCCCCGGCTTCGAGCTGCTCAAGCCCGACGCCGTGATCGCGCTCGACGAAGCGCTCGCCACCTACAACGAGCAGCTCCCGCGCCTGGCCGAATTCATCCTCCCCGCGGGCACACGCGCCGCGTCGCAAGCCCACGTGTGCCGCACGGTGGCGCGCCGCGCCGAACGCGCGGTGGTGGCGCTGGGCAACGAAGAGGCCATCAAGGAAACGCCGCGCCAGTACCTCAACCGCCTGAGCGACCTGATGTTCGTGCTGGCCCGCGTGCTCAACCGCATGAACGGCGGCGACGACGTGTACTGGAAGAGCGAGCGCATGGCCCAGGGCGCCGAATGATCCCCGCGCGCGCCCTGGTCTGGGCCTTGCTGGCCGCGGTCAGCGGGCCGGTGGTCGCCGCCCCGCAGCGCGTGACGCTGGTGTGCGACGCCGTCTACCTGCCCGCGCGCAGCAGCTGGACGCGCACGGTGGACATTGCCTACGACAACCAGCGCGTGCGCAGCGTGGAGATCGACGGCGTGGCGGTCTACACCTTCGCCATCGCGGGTACGCTCATCCTCACCTCGCAAGACAACGAGCGCATCCGCATCGACACCGCCGCGCAAACCTGGAGCAGCGACTTCCGGGGCCTGGCCACGGCCGAAGGCCGCTGCGAGCGC
>JALOSH010000096.1 GCA_025458545.1 Hydrogenophaga sp. | reverse complement strand
CGCCTTCTTCACCAGTTTCGACAAACCGGTGGACAAGGACACCATGCGCAACCAGCGGCTGTCCGCCGTCACCCTGCCCGACTACATCCCCAGGTCTGGCCGCCACAACCGGTGGGGTTTCAACGCCGAGGAGCAGCAGAACCGCACTTACCTCGGCATGGGCGAGGACGACATCAACGTGCACGACCAATGGGCCTGCGAAAGCATGGGCGCCGTCCAGGACCGCACCCGAGAGCACCTGGGCACCACAGACAAAGTGATCATGGCAAACCGGCGCATGTTGCTCCAGGCCATGGACACCGTGCAACAGGGCGGCACACCGCCGGGCATCGCCGACCCCGCCGTGCACGGCCAGATCACCGGCCCCGACACCGTGGATGGCATCGCACCGGCCGACGGCTGGCAGGCCTGGTGGCAAGAAGCGGTGCAGGCCAAACGCCGTGGTGCGCCCTGGCTGACCGCTGCACGGTCCGGCAACACCGACACGGCGGGCGCAACATGACGTCTTTCGCCCATCGCTGCGGCATCCAGGACGCAGCCCGCGAAGCGGCGTGCCAACGCACCGCCAAGCTGATCGAAGCCAGTGGCGTGCAACGGGTGCGCATGGGCTGGTGCGACGTGCACGGCATGCTGCGCGGCAAGACGCTCATGGCCCATGCCGCGGTCCGGGCACTGCGCGAGGGGGTAGGCATGGTGGGCACGATGATGCTCAAGGACACCTCTGACCGCACCGCCTGGAAGGTGTTCGAACCGGGCGCAACGGCCGACCTGCCCGGCTTTGCGGGCGCGGCCAACCTCATGCTGCTGCCCGACCCCACCAGCTTCACCCTGCTGCCCTGGAGCGAAGGCACCGGCTGGCTGCGCTGCCAGCCCTGGTTCCAGGAGGGCAAGCCGGTGCCGCTCGACAGCCGGTACGTGCTGCAGCGGGCCTTGGCCCAGCTGGGCCAACAGGGCTACGGGCTCAAGACCGGCCTGGAGGTGGAGTTCCACATCTACCGCATCACCGACACCGCGCCGCAGCTCGATCCCGAACTCGCCGCCTGGCCCGGCCTGCCGCCGCGTGTGGAGATGATCCACCCGGGCTACAACCTGCAGTCAGAGGCCATGAGCGACCTGGCCGACGAGCCGCTGCGCACCGTGATGCAAACCGCGCAGGCACTGGGCCTGCCGCTGCAATCGCTGGAGATCGAACTCGGCCCCAGCCAGGTCGAAGCCGTGTTCGACGCCACCGACGCGCTCACCGCGGCCGACCAGATGGTGCTGTTCCGCAACGGCGTGCGCCAGGCGCTGCGTCGTGCGGGCTACCACGCCAGCTTCATGTGCCGCCCGCCGTTCCCGAACATCATGTCCAGCGGCTGGCACCTGCACCAGTCGCTGGTGGAAAGCGGCACCGGGCAGAACGCCTTTGCCCGCGCGACACCGGCGCCGGACACCCAGCCGCACGACGCGCGCCACACCTTGTCCGATACCGGCGCCCACTGGCTGGCCGGCCTGCTGGCCCACGGTGAGGGCATGACCGCTCTGTGCACACCCACCGTCAACGGCTATGGGCGCTTCCGGCCGAACGCGCTCGCGCCCCATGCCGTGCTCTGGGGCCGAGACAACCGGGGCGCCATGTTGCGGGTGGTGGGCGGCGCCGGGGACGGCGCCACCCGCATCGAAAACCGCATCGGCGAGCCCGCCGCCAACCCCTACCTGTACATCGCCTCGCAGATCCATGCCGGGCTGGACGGCCTGCAGCGCGGACTGGAGCCCGCCAGCGCCTCGGACACGCCGTACGCCAGCCAGCGGCGCGGCATACCGACCAGCCTGAACGACGCGCTCGCCGCGCTCCAGGCCGACAGCGAGCTGGTCGCCGGCCTGGGGCACGATGTGGTGCGCCATTTCTGCCGCGTCAAACAGTCCGAGATCGACCGCCACACCGACGCCCAGGACAAGACCGATTTCGAACGGCGCGAATACTTCGCCCGGACCTGAACCCTGAACCACCCCGTGCTGACATGATCCAGATCCGATTCATCCGAGCCGACGGCACCGAAGACACCCTGCAGGCGCCGACCGGCCAGAGCCTGATGCAAGCCGCCGTGAACGCCAACCTGCACGGCATCGAAGCCGACTGCGGCGGCGCGCTCAGCTGCGCCACCTGCCATGTGCTGCTGGAGCCGCCCTGGACTGGCGTGTTGCCGGCACCCACGGCCGAAGAACGTGACATGCTCGGCTTTGCCGCCAGCCCCACGGAGCCGGGCAGCCGTCTCAGTTGCCAGATACAGCTCACGCCCGAACTCGATGGCCTGCTCGTGCGGCTGCCCGCTGCTCAGCACTGAGTTGCCGTGCACCTTCCGCCGCACCCCTGACGAACTGAAAGGTTGACATGAGCTACGTCTTTTCCCCCGCCGCTGTGGTGTCTGTGCCCGTGGTGGGCCGCGCCGAGCGCTTCCCGGTGCACCGCATCTATTGCGTGGGCCGCAACTACGAAGAACACGCCAAAGAAATGGGCTTCACCGGGCGCGAGCCGCCCTTCTTCTTTCTCAAGCCGGCGGACGCCATCGTGGTGGCCGAATCCGGTCAAACCGCCCCCATCCCCTACCCCACGCTCACGGCCAACCTGCACCACGAGATCGAGCTGGTGGTGGCCATCGGTTCGGGGGGCCGAAACATCCCGGCAAAAGACGCCGCCCGGCACATCTTCGGCTACGCGGTCGGCCTGGACATGACGCGCCGCGACCTGCAGAACGAGATGAAAAAACAGGGCCGTCCCTGGTGCATCGGCAAAGGCTTTGACCAGTCTGCACCCATCGGCCCGATCACCCCCGCGGCAGACGCGGGCGACATCCACCACGCGGCCATCTGGGTGCAGGTCAACGGCGTTGACCGCCAGCGCAGCAACGTGGGCAAACTCATCTGGAACATCGCCGAAACCATCGAACATTTGTCCAGCGCCTGGGAACTGCAGCCTGGGGACCTGATCTACACCGGCACGCCAGAGGGCGTGGCGGCGGTTGTGCAGGGAGACACGATGGTGGGCGGCGTGGACGGCCTGACCAGCATTTCGGTCCAGGTGGCCTGAGCTGCGCCGGCCGGTCCGGCTGGTCGTTCGTGTGCACGTCCTGGGGAAACGGCCCGGCGTGTGGAATTTGCACCCGGTCACGCGGGTTTGCCCCGAAACCACATCTTTTGAATAGCCCTTACCGTAGCCAAGTCCTGAATCCATCCCATCCCGATCCTTTGAACCCCTACAGGAGACCCCTTACATGATCCAGCGCAGAACCCTGCTTCAGACCGGTGCAGCCGTGGCCTTGGGCGCGCCCGCCTTGGTCGGCTTCGCTCAGCAAACCGTCACGCTCAAGTTCCACACCTTCATGTCACCGCAATCCAATGTGTGGCTCAACATGCACAAGGCCTGGATGGACAAGGTCACCAAAGACTCGGACGGCCGCATCAAGTTCGAGGCCTACCCGGCCATGCAGCTCGGCGGCTCACCGGTGCAGCTGTACGACCAGGCGAAGGACGGCGTCGTCGATGTGGTCTGGACCTTGCCCGGCAACACCCCAGGCCGCTTCCCGCGCATCGAAGTGTTCGAGCTGCCGTTCATGATGAACAACGCCGAGGCCACCTCCAAAGCCTACTGGGAGTATGTGCAGACCGTCGCCAAGGACGAATTCCGGGAAGTGCACCCGATTGCCCTGCAAGTGCATGGCCCGGGCGTGTTCCACATGCGAGAGAAGCTCGTCAGGACAGCCGACGACCTGCGCGGCTCCAAAGTGCGGGGCCCCACCCGCCAGATCACCAAAATGCTCGGCTACCTGGGCGCCACGCCCGTCGGCATGCCGCTGCCGCAGATTCCGGACGCGCTCTCCAAAGGCGCCATCAACGGCTGCGTGATCCCCTGGGAGGTCGTGCCTTCGGTCAAGGTGCACGAGCTGACCAAATTCCACAGCGAGTTCGACCCCGCCGGCGGCGCGCTCTACACCACCACCTTCATCATGGCCATGAACAGGGCCAAGTACGCTTCGTTGCCGCCGGACCTCAAGGCCATCATCGACCGCAATTCCGGCGTTGAAACGTCCGGCTGGCTGGGCAAGACACAGCAGGCTGGTGACGTGGCCGGTCGCGATTCGGCGGTGAAGCAAGGCAACACCATCCACACCATTCCGGCCAGCGAAGCGCAAGAATTCAGACGCAAGGCGCGCCTGGTCGAGGTGGAATGGATGCAGGACATGGACAAGCGCGGTTTCAACGGCAAGCAGCTGCTCGACTCCGCCAAGTCGCTGATCGAGAAACACGGCAAGACAGCCGCGGCGCCGGGCAAAGCCGCGCCGGCCAAGAAGGGCTGATCACTCACGGAGGTCCGTCCCTGCGTCACGGAAAGGGCTCTGCACAGAGCCCTTTTCTTTGGGGCTCCCAGCAGAGTCTTTTTGATTCCCCCTACACTTTGGCGCATGCAACGCAGCCCCATCCAGCACTGCCGCCAATGTGGCGCCCCGGTCAGCTACCGCCTGCCCGACGACGGCGATACCAAACCCCGGGCCGTTTGCACCGTCTGCCATACCGTTCACTACGAAAATCCGCTGAACGTGGTCGGTACCGTGCCGGTGTGGGGTGAGAGCGGTGAACAGGTGTTGCTCTGCCTGCGCAACATCGAACCGCGCCGCGGCAAATGGACCCTGCCCGCCGGCTTCATGGAACTGGGCGAAACGACCGCACAAGGCGCAGCACGCGAAACCGACGAAGAAGCCGGCGCCCAGATCGAACTGGGCGAACTGTTCACTCTCATGAACGTACCGCGGGTCGGCCAAGTACACCTGTACTACCGTGCCCGGCTGCTCAGCGACCACTTCAAGCCGGGCTTCGAAACCATCGAAGCCCGGCTGTTCACCGAAGACCAGATCCCCTGGGAAGACATCGCATTCCGGACCGTGCGCGAGACCCTGGAACACTATTTCGCAGACCGTCGCCAGGGTCGCTTCGGCTTCCACACGCTCGACATCGTCTGAATCTGGTTTCAAAGACCCCCGAAAACCCGCAGCATCCCATCCAGAAACAAAAAAAGCCCGCAACCTTTCGGTTGCGGGCTTCTGAGATAAATGGTCGGCGTGGCGGGATTCGAACTCGCGACCCCTTGCACCCCATTCAATCCACACAACCTCCATAGACGTCCATCAAGGTCTATGTTTTTCTATTTTATCTTTATAAATCAACATTAAATCAAAATCCATCGTACATCAAGGTTCATCAAGGTACACTGAAATCCAGTGAGAAACGGGCACCGAACGGGCACCAGAGAATCCCGTGCCCGTTCGGTGAAGCCTGACATACGGAGTTTTTGTGACGATCATTTCGGACCGGGAGATGAAGAGGAAGCCAGGCGAGAAAGACGCCTGGCTGATCGAGGACGGTGCGCGTGGGGACGGTCGACTGGTGGGACGGATCACACCAGCAGGGGCCCGGTCCTTTTACTTCCGCTACACGTCCAGTGCTGGAGAGCGTGTTCGACTGCTGATTGGCCCATACGACCCGAACGGCGATGGAAGGGGCAGCTTTACTGTTCAGCAAGCCAGAAGCAGAGCTCGTGAACTATCTTCTCTGTACAGGACCGGCGCCAAGGATTTGCGCGAGCACCTTCAACTACTGGCTCAAAGTCAGGTCGAAGCCGAAACTACAAGCAAGGCTGCTGAAGTAGAGAGGATGCGACAGTTGGCGCTGGAGGCCGAACGGCGCCTGACCGTCAGGCAGGTGTTTCAGCGCTGGCGTGAGACCGAACTGCAGCCAACAACCCGGGCGGATGGAAAGCGCACTGGCCGCAAGGATGGAGGCACATACGTGCATCAACAGTTTGAACGCCACGTCTTTCCTGCCATGGGGGACCGCCCGATTGCTGAGGTAAGAAAGGCGGACGTTCTTGCCCTGATCGATGCCCAAAAAGCTGATGGCAAGCTCCGCACGGCCGCCGTGATCCTGAGCGACCTGCGGCAGATGATGGCGTTTGCACTCGACCGGGAACTGATCGACTCAGATCCATTGGCGAGTATCAAAAAGTCACGGGTCGTGGGAACTGCGGTAGAACGAACCCGTGTTCTCGCCGAGGCAGAAATCAAGACGTTAGCTCTGGCTATTCCAGCTGCGCGAATGAGCAAGCGCAGCGCCCTGGCCATCCGACTGTTGCTGGCCACCGGCGCTCGGGTCGGGGAATTGATGGGAGCTGTCTGGCGAGAAGCATTGCCAGACCAACCCGTAGAGCAAAGGAATGCACTGGAGGGCCTCCAGTCCCTTGCAGATAGCGATGGGGTCAAGGTCGGCATCGTTGACCTGGCAAAACGGACCTGGTACCTCCAGGACACCAAAAATCAGCGATCACACTCCATTCATCTCAGCGAGTTTGCAGTCAAGCAATTCGAGGCCCTATCCGCCCTGAGGGAAAAAGCCCAAGGCACCGACTCGTCTGCGCCCTGGGTTTTCCCTGCGAGAGACAACATGTATCCCGTTTGCGTAAAGAGCTTCGGCAAACAGCTGAGCGACAGGCAGCGCACGCCCGAACAGCGTATGTCTGGTCGCAGCAAGGCCACGGAGGCCTTACGTCTCCCTGGCGGCCGATGGACGGCACATGATCTCCGCCGCACCACTGCAACCTTGATGGCTAGCCTGGGAGTTTCTGGCGATGTGGTCGACGAATGCCTCAACCACATGATGGAAAGTCGCATGCGGCGCGTATACATCCACGACCGACGTGAACGCGAACAAGCGGCCGCATTCGAGTCTCTCGGGAAAAAGCTATCCGCCTTGATGACCAAAACCACGCCGGGCAAAGCGGGAAGCTCAAATCAAATGAGCAAGAGAGTTATGTCCAGGAGTTGAGTTCGAAGTCCGGTGGGGGAATTCGACATGTGGAGTTGACCCACTTCCGTGGACGGTTTTCGGTTTGATTCTCAAACCGTGTCGAGTGTTGTCTGGGCATGCAAGACGGCATCGTCGACAACATCGAACAGGGCCTGCTTGCTCCTTTCAAAGTTCAGCGGTGAGAGATAGCCCAGGCCGCTGTGGCGGCGCCTGGGGTTGTACCAGCCTTCAATCCAGGTGAAGACCGCCATGCGGGCCTGGGCCTTGCTCTGGAAGCTGTTGCGCTCGATGAGTTCGCCCTCCAAGCTGGCGAAGAAGCTCTCGGCCATTGCGTTGTCGTAAGCATCGCCCACCGTTCCCATGGACGGGCGCACCTGCATCTGCCGGCAGCGCTCGCCGAAGGCCAGGCTGGTGTACTGGCTGCCCTGATCGCTGTGATGAATGACGCCCTTGGGTTTGCGTTGCTCCAGCGCCATGTTCAACGCTGCAAGCACGAGGTCTGCGGTCATGCGTTCTCCCATGGCCCAGCCCACCACACGCCGGCTCCAGACATCAATGACCACGGCCAGGTAGAGGAAGCCCATCCAGGTCGGCACGTAGGTCATGTCAGCCACC
>JALOSH010000471.1 GCA_025458545.1 Hydrogenophaga sp. | reverse complement strand
GGAAACAACGGCTCGTTCCATATCTTCGTCTTCCTCAAAAGTGATCAGGGTGCCAGAGGCGGCTTCTTCGTTCAGGTCGATGTCCCAGGGCGTGAAGCTCGAGAGCACGCGCAAAGGCACCTTGTACTTGCCGGCAAACTCCACCGAGCGGATCTGCAGCACCTTGCTGCCCATGCTGGCCATTTCCAGCATTTCTTCAAAGCTCACCCGCTCCAGGCGTTTGGCTTCGGGCACCACGCGGGGATCGGTCGTGTAGACGCCATCCACATCGGTGTAGATCAGGCATTCGGCGGCCTTCAGCGCCGCGGCCACGGCCACAGCAGAGGTATCGCTGCCACCGCGACCCAGCGTGGTGATGTTGCCCTCAGGGTCAATACCCTGAAAGCCGGTGACGATCACCACCCTGCCAGCACCCAGGTCGGCGCGCACACGGGCGTCATCGATCGATTCGATGCGGGCCTTGGTGTAGGCGTTGTTGGTCTTGATGGGCACCTGCCAGCCTGCGTAGCTGACAGCGTCAATGCCTTCGGCCTGCAGCGCGATGGCCAGTAGCGCCGACGATGCCTGCTCGCCGGTGGCGGCCAGCATGTCCAGCTCGCGGCCGTAGGCCTGGCCCTGGCTGGTGGGCTGCAGCTCTTTGGCCAGACCCAGCGGTTGGTCTCGCCGCTCATGGCGCTGGGCACCACCACCATCTGGTGGCCTGCCTTGTGCCACTTGGCCACACGCCGGGCCACGTTGCGGATGCGCTCGGTCGACCCCATGGAGGTGCCGCCGTACTTGTGAACAATCAAAGCCATCGGATGGGAATGGGAGGTGGAGAAGGAAAGACAAAAGCCGACGCGACATACAGCGCAGAGAAGCGCTGCAAGGCACACGACCAGCCAGGCAAAACGCGCCCGGCAAAGCCGTGGGATTATATCGGCGGCGTGTGCTCGGGGCCGAGGTAGGCCAGGTGCTCACGCTCGCGGACCACGAAGCCACCCGCCACCTTGAGTCGGATGCGATGCCCGCGCGTGCGGCAGTGCGCCACCTGGTCCAGCAGCTCTTCCATCTGCACCGTACTGGCCGCGACCCCGAAAGCATTGCGCAGCCAATGGCGCAAGGCATTGCCCTGGCGATCTCGGCTCAAGGTCTGGAGACGCTGGATGTCTGGTGGCATGCCGATCTGCGCCAGATCGATGCGCGCCAGTTCGTCGAGCAGCGTCTGGGCCTGGGCCGCGTGTCGCGCGCTGCGCGCCAGCATCGGACGGAACCCGGGAAAGCACTGTGCCCAGGCCGGCAGCAACTGCGCTCGGATGCGATTGCGGGTGTAACGGTGGTCGGCATTGGTCGGATCGTCCACAAAACCATGACCATGTTGTGTCAGCCAGTCGCGCAAGGGTTTTGCCGGCAGATCCAGCAGCGGGCGACCAAAAACAACCCCATGCCGTTCGAAACGCGGCGCCATCGCCGCCAACCCTGGCAGACCCGCGCCGCGACTGAGCGCGAGCAGTAGGGTTTCGGCCTGATCGTCGGCATGCTGGCCGAGCAGAACGCAGGCAGCACCCGCGGCCCCGGCCAGGCGCGCCAACGCCAGGTACCGCTGGATGCGCGCAGCGTCTTCCGGGCTTTGACCCGCTCCGTGCGCCGCCTGCACGCGCTCGCACACAAACGGAATCCCCAGACGCGTGCACAAGTGGCGACCCGCTGCCTCAAAACCATCAGCGGCGGTTTGCAGACCATGGTGCACATGCAAGGCCATCACACGACCGGGCCATCGTTCGTGCGCAGCCAGCAGCAAAGCGGTGGAATCGGCACCCGCGCTGTAGGCCACCGCCACCAGGGCTGCGGGTTCGGGCAGCCAGCGCTCGCACCAGCGGGCCAGCGCCGACCCACAGGGGTTGGGCTCAGCCGCTGCAGCGCTCGCTGGGGCGCTCACCTCACCGCTTGTCCGCTTTGCTGTCGGCCTTGGTGTCGGTGAAGCGGCCGTAGCTGTTCAGTCGCGCATAGCGGCGGTCCAGCAGCTCCTTGACCTTCAGGTCGGCCACCTGGCGCCAGGCGTCGCCCAGCGCGCGCTTGAGGAACGCCGCCATCTGGCCATGGTCGCGGTGCGCGCCCCCGACCGGTTCGTTCACGATCTTGTCCACCAGGCCCAGGGCTTTCAGGCGGTGGGCGGTGATGCCCAGTGCGTCAGCAGCCTCGCTGGCGCGGTCGCTGGTTTTCCAGAGAATGGAAGCACAGCCTTCGGGGCTGATCACCGAATACACCGAGTACTGCAGCATCAGCACCTGGTCGGCCACCGAGATGGCGAGCGCGCCGCCCGAGCCACCCTCACCGATGATGGTGGAAATGATCGGCACCTCCAGCTGCGCCATCTCGAAGATGTTGCGGCCGATGGCCTCGGACTGGCCGCGCTCTTCGGCGTCGATGCCCGGGTAAGCGCCGGGCGTGTCCACAAACGTGAACACGGGCAGCTTGAACTTTTCGGCCAGCTTCATCAGGCGCAGGGCCTTGCGGTAGCCCTCGGGCTTGGTCATGCCGAAGTTG
>JALOSH010000470.1 GCA_025458545.1 Hydrogenophaga sp. | reverse complement strand
CTTGCCGCTGCCCGATGCGCCGAGCAGCACCACGAACTCCCCGCGCGCAATGTCCAGGTCCACGCCCCGCAGGGCATGCACGGCGGCCTCGCCCGCGCCATAGACCTTGGTCAGGCCTCGGGCGCTGAACACGGTTTCAGTTGCGGTGTGGGTGGTGGGGTCCATGGGTTGCCGATTCGATGTTCAGCACAGGGTACGCCGATGGCGCGTGGCCGTCGGTGCGGTGACCCGCTTGGGTCCGATGCACCAAAGAACCCCTGCAAGAACAGTCTTGCAGAGCGCCACGCCGCTTGCGCTGACGTTGATCAAACAAAGCAAGGTTTGCCGAGCCCTTGCCCAAGCCGCTTCTTTCTGGTGCAGGGGTCGCAACCTGGCACGCCACAGCCGTTTGGTGACCACGCCCGCGTGACGCAAGTCACTGCCTGTCTGGACTGCGCACCCTGCACCCAACCGACCCGGGTCCGGACAATCCTGTGTGTCAGTGCGGGCGGTTCACCACAAGCGCAACCACCCATCCCATCCACCGCAGTGCCACCCACTGCCTCCAGAAGCCCACATACCCCCAACACCCCCAGCAGCAACCGTCTGGCCGGACTGGACGGTCTGCGTTCGGCGATGCTGCAGGCCGTGGACGACTGCACCGGTCTGCCCGCCCAGCGACTGCAAATCAAGATCCGCAATGCCCACACCCACCGCGATCTGTGGATGCTGCGCAGCGACGCCTACCGCCTGATCGCGCTTCACCATTGCCAGTCCATCGCGGATCAGCGCATCCACCCACTCTTGAATCGTTTTGAAGGCTGGATGGCGCCCCAGGAGATCAACCGGGTGACGTGATGGCGGTCACACGCACCGCCAAAAAAGAGGATTGCCCCTAACCCGACAAAAGAGGCTGCACAGATCGCCGAATCGGGTTATGCTGCACTGCAACATGAACACCTCCACCGACCCCCTTCAGCTCAGCCTTGAGGATTTGCTCGGGGATTTGCAGCACGCACGCCGCAGCGACGACATGAGCCGACTGGCCCTGCTCGCCTACTGCGAGGTCAGGCGCTGGGCGCGGCAAGCCGGCGAACACGCCCTGGCCGAACGCTCCACCGAACTGATCACGCGCAGCCCGCACGCCAACCGCGAGCAGTTCATGGCGCAGATGGACGTGTTGATCGGCCATCTCGAACAGGTGCACGCCCGGCTGCTGGCGCAGTCCGCCAGGCAATCCAACAGCCAGTCCGCCTGAGCCACACCCACGCCGCCGCGCAAAACCCGGCACACTCGCCCGCATGAGTGCGCCTTCTTTTTCCGAACGTCCCAAATCCCAAACCCCGGCCTCGCTGGGCGGCCTGCGTCCCTTCATGCGGCCCTACCGCCTGCAGATCGGGCTGGCGGTCCTCTTCCTGGTGCTCGCGGCGGCGGCCACGCTGCTATTCCCGGTCGCCTTGCGCCACCTGATCGACGGCGGTCTGGTCACCGCTGACCGGGGGGCGCAGGCGGTGGCGCTGCGCGGTCACTTTCTGCAGTTGTTTGGGGTGGCGGTGGCCCTGGGCGTGTTCTCGGCGGCGCGCTTCTACCTGGTGAGCTGGCTGGGCGAACGCATCACCGCCGATCTGCGCAACGCGGTCTACAGCCATGTGCTGCGCCAGAGCCCACAGTTTTTCGAGACCACCCAGACCGGCGAGGTGCTGAGCCGCCTGACCACCGACACCACCCTGGTGCAAACGGTGGTGGGCTCGTCGCTGTCGATGGGGCTGCGCAACGCGGTGATGGGCACCGGCGCCGTGATCATGCTGGTCTGGACCAACCCCTATGTGATGTTGCAGGTCTCACTCATCATCCTGCTGGTGGTGCTGCCCAGCATGTGGTTTGGCCGCCGGGTGCGCAAGCTCTCGCGCGCCAGCCAGGACCGCGTGGCCGATTCGAGCGCCATCGCCGCCGAGGTGCTGAACGCCATCCCCATCGTGCAGAGCTACACCGCGGAAGACCGCGAAGCCCTGCGTTTCGCCGATTCAACCGAGCAGGCTTTCGGCACCGCCGTGAAACGCAGCCGTGCGCGGGCAGGCATGGTAGCCTTCATCATCATCAGCACCGCCGCCCTGCTGCTGTGGGGCCTGTACCAGGGCACCCAGGCGGTGATCGCGGGTCAGATCAGCGCCGGGCACCTGGGCCAGACGGTGGTCTACATCGTCATCCTAGCGGGCGCCGTGGCCGTGCTGGGCGAGGTGTATGGCGACTTGCTTCGGGCCGCTGGCGCCAGCGAGCGGCTGATGGAACTGCTGAGCCTGGAATCGCCGGTGCAATCGCCCGCCGTTCCCTTGCCCGCCGCCAGCGCGCTGCGTTTCGATCACGCCACCTTCCACTACCCCTCACGCCCGGCACAGGCGGCCCTGGCGGACTTCTCGCTCGATGTGCAACCGGGCCAGACGGTGGCACTGGTCGGGCCGAGCGGTGCGGGCAAAAGCACGGTGTTCGGTCTGCTGCTGCGCTACTACGACCCGGCTTCGGGATCGATCGCGCTGGACGGTGTGCCGATCCAGCGGCTGAGCCTGCACGATCTGCGCAACCGCATCGGCATCGTGCCGCAAGACCCGTTGATTTTCTCCAGCAGCGCGATGGAAAACATCCGCTACGGCCGACCCGGCGCGAGCGACGACGAGGTGCGCCACGCGGCGCAGGCGGCGTTTGCCGACGAGTTCATCGCCGAGCTGCCCGAAGGCTATGACACCTTCCTCGGCGAACGCGGCGTGCGTCTGTCGGGCGGGCAGCGCCAGCGCATCGCGATCGCCCGCGCCATGCTCAAGAACCCGCCGTTGCTGCTGCTGGACGAAGCCACCAGCGCACTGGACGTACAAAGCGAACGCATGGTGCAGGCCGCGCTGGAGTCGGCCATGAAGGACCGCACCACGCTGGTGATCGCCCACCGCCTGGCCACCGTTCAGAAGGCCGA
>JALOSH010000469.1 GCA_025458545.1 Hydrogenophaga sp. | reverse complement strand
GCGCGCGGGATCAGCTGCTTGCCGGTCTGCGCGATCACCTGGCCGGTGTCCTGGGTTTCGGTGTTCGCGATCTCGGGCACGTGTTTCGCGATCAGGTCGCCCAGCGCACGCACCTTTTTCGCACGCTCGGTGGCCGCCAGGCCGGCCCAGGCGGGGAAAGCGTCCTTGGCGGCCTGCACCGCGGCGTTCACTTCCGCTTCGGTGCCCGAGGCCACTTCGGCCAGCAAGCCCTGCGTGGCCGGGTTGACGGTCTCGAAGTAGTCGACGCCGGCAACCGTCTTGCCATTGATGAGGTGGTCGATGCGTTGCGTCATGGTGGGGGATCAGAAAAGGTGGATCTGCTGGACGAGGTTCTCGGCCGCATTGCGCAGAGGCGTGCTCAACGGGCTGGGGCGTTCGCCGTTGTCGAACTTGTGCACGTCGAGCGCCTCGTAGCGGCTGCCGTCAACGTCCAGTTCGATGCGGGTCCGCACAAACTCCCAGCGACCGTCCTGCCGCTGCGACAGCCGGACCCAGAGACCGACCTCCAGCGTCAGAGCCCGCACCCGGATGGTCTTGCCGTTCAGCTTGTCGCGCAGCTCGGCCGCGGCTTCGTGGCGCGTCACAGCACGGGCGAATTCGGCCTGCAACTGCACGAACGGCCGGGGGTTCATGACCGCGTCGCCAAAGCGCATGCCGTCGTTGGTGGACGCGTTGTCCAGCACCACTTCCGGCCGCGCGTCCAGCCAGGTCCAGGTCGCGCCCGTGGGCACGGCATCGCCCGGCGCGGCCAGCTGATAAGGCGTCTCGGGCGTGGGCATGAGCCCCTGGCAACCCGACGCGGCCAAGGCCACCAGACAGGCGCCGGCCAGACGCAGCCCACGAGACAGGGCGCGCTTCATGGACGGCCTCCCGCGGCGCAGATGGTATTGACGAGCGCGCCGATGCCGTCGATCTCGGTGACGATCAGGTCACCGGGCTGGCAGTCGACGACGCCGTCGGGCGTGCCGGTGAGGATCAGATCGCCGGGCATGAGCGTCATGAAGCCGCTGAAGTATTCGATCAGCGTGGGCACGTCGAAGATCATGTCTTTTGTGTTGCCCAGCTGCGTGACCTTGCCGTTCACGGTGGTTCTGAGCGCCAGGTTCATCGGGTCGGCCACGTCGGCCGCGTCCACCAGCCAGGGGCCGATGGGCGTGCAGGTGTCGCGGTTCTTCACCTTGAGGTTGGGCCGGTACCAGTTCTCCAGGTAATCGCGGATCGCGTAGTCGTTGGCCACGGTGTAGCCGGCCACGTGGTGCAAGGCGCCGCCAGTTCGCATTCGTAGTGCATGAACTGCACGCCGTCGGGCCGCACGGTGAAGGCGCGGTGGCCGATGAGCGAGGCCTCGCCTTTGACGAAGGCCAAGGGTTCTTCAGGCGCCTTGAAAGCGAGCTCCTTCGCATGGTCAGCGTAGTTCAGGCCGAGGGCGAGCACGGTGCGCGGGCGGTTGATCGTGGCCAGCGGCGGCAGCCAGAATGCGGGCTCTCTTCATGATGACGTGACCCCCACGCTCGGCGCTGACGCGTGCTCGCTGCCCCCCAAGGGGGCTCGCCCGACTTGGGGCGGCCCGGCGTCGGGCGTCTCCTGCACGAAGTGGTTGACCAGCGGCGCGAAGCCGGTGGCCGTGATCTCGACCGAGTCGCCCACATTCACCCGTGGCCGGGTACCGTCGTCCAGGCAATCGGTGCCGAGCATCAGCACATCGCCCGGCCGCATGGACTGGAACGCGTTGACGTCCGCCCACAGCGTGGCGGCGTCGCGCACCAGGTCGGCGAGCGCCGTGCGCTGGCGCACCACGCCGTCCACCCGCAGCTCCAGCACCAGCGACGCAAGCGACGACAGATCGGTGAGCGGTCGCACCACGTCGCCCACGCCAAGGAAGCCATCGACGCAGCGGAACTTCACCGGTGGGCGGTAGTAGCTCTCGTGCGGGATCGCCACGTCGTTGAGCAGCACCGCGCCCGCGACCACGCCGCCCTCGCCCGCCACCAGGCCGAGCGCGGCGCTCACGTCGAGCTCGTCCACACCGGGCGGCAGCGCGATGGCCTGGCCCGCCGGCGTGAAGGTGTTGGCGGTCTTGATGTAGAGAACCGGTGCTTGCGGCGGCGCCTTGTACGGCGACTCCTGCATGCGCGGCGCCCACAGCGCATGCTCGCGCCGGAAGTTCAGCAGGGTGCCGTACACCGTGCCGGTGGGAAGGTAGGGCAAGGCAGTCATGCGCGGTCTTTCACTCTTCAGATTCCTCGGTCACCACGCCCTCGGGCGCCTCCAGGGCGATCACGCCGTCCAGCAACTCGTAGAGCTGCGCCAGCCGCGCCTTGCCCAGCTGCGTTTCCATCCACCGGTAATGCGACTCGATGGTCTGCGACAGCGTGGCCACCAGCGCCAGGCCGGCCGGCGTGGCGCGCACCACGGTGCGGCGCGCGTCCTGCGGGCAACGCGCCCGCGAAATCAGGCCGTCGCGCTCCATGCGCGTGAGCACGCCGGTCAGGCTGGGCCCGAGGGCTCGGCCGCGTGTTCCCCGAGCACGCGCAGCACGCGCCACTGCTGGTCCGACAGGCCGTGCTCGCGCAGGCTCGGCCGGGTGTGCAACATCACCGCCTCGCGCGCTTCGAGCAGCAGGCGGGGCAGGTTGCGGTGGGCGAAGGAAGGGGCTGGCACACTCATTTATTTAATATGTTAAATGATTGCATCCCGACGGTTCAACAGGGGTTAACCCGGGGACATCCACCGGGTGGACAATGCGGAGCCATGACGACCTTGACAGCCCTGCTGGGCACCGAATTTCCCTTGATCCAGGCTCCGATGGCGGGTGCACAGGGCGCGGCGCTGGCCTTGGCGGTGTGCCGCGCCGGTGGCCTGGGCTCTCTGCCTGCCGCCCTGCTCACACCCGAGGCGCTGCAGCTCGAACTGAAGGCACTCCAGCAAGGCACGTCCAGGCCCTGGAACATCAACTTCTTCTGCCACACACCTCCCGTGCCCGACGCGGCCCGCGAAGCGCGTTGGCGCGAGACCCTGGCGCCGTTCTACGCCGAAGCCGGGCTCGATGTCCACGATGTTCCCGCGGGTGCCGGGCGCGCGCCGTTCAGCCACGCGGTGGCCGATCTCGTCGAGCCGTTCCGCCCGCCGGTGATGAGCTTCCACTTCGGCCTGCCCGCGCCCGATCTGCTGGCGCGCGTGAAGGGCTGGGGCAGCGTGGTGCTGTCGTCGGCGACGACGGTCGACGAGGCGCGCTGGCTCGTGGCCCACGGCGCCGATGCCGTGATCGCACAGGGCGTCGAAGCCGGGGGCCACCGGGGCATGTTTCTCACGGACGATATCACGACACAAACCGGTACCTTCGCCCTGCTGCCACAGATCGTGGCGGCCGTGAGGGTGCCGGTGATCGCGGCCGGCGGCATTGCCGACGCGGCGGGCGTGCGGGCGGCCATGGCGCTGGGTGCGGCCGGCGTGCAGGTGGGCACAGCCTACCTTTGCAGCGACGAAGCCACCACCAGCGCCCTTCACCGCGCAGCGCTGCAAAGCGAGGCCGCACACCACACCGCCCTCACCGCGCTGTTCACCGGCCGCCCCGCGCGCGGCATCGTCAACCGGGTGATGCGCGAGCTGGGTCCTCTGAACCCGGCAGCGCCCGCCTTCCCGCTCGCCACCGCCGCCATGGCGCCGCTGCGCGCGCACTGGGAACAACGGGGCAGCGGCGACTTTTCACCGCTGTGGAGCGGGCAGAACGCCAGCGGCTGCCGCTCCATCGGGGCGGCTGAGCTCACCCGACAACTGGCACAGGGATTCCCGCCTGTGGGCTGATGCCCTTCGGGCCGGTCACAGCCAGTCGTCAAGGTCGCGGTCGGCGCGCACACGGTGCGGAATGTCGCGCTGCCGGTTCAGCCAGCGCTTGAGCGCCGCAGGTTCCCGCACCTGCTCCAGGTCGCGCTCGAGTTGCGCCACCGCCGATTCCAGCGCGCCCACCTGCGCCAGCAGGTGCTGCTTGAGCGTGTTGGGGTTGGTCGCCTGGCCCGTCGGCAGGTCGAACTCTCCCGCCAGGCGCTGCTGGCGCGCGGCACGTTCGCGCTCCAGATCGGCCACCTGCTGCTTGAGCAGCAGGGTCAGTGCGGCCAGCTTGTCGTCGGCCATACGCGACACCGCCGCCGGGTCGGCCAGCTCCGCACGCAGCTGGATCTGCATCAGCGTCACCAGGTCCTTGCGGCCATAGGCCGCGTTGGCCTCGCTCATGAGCGCGGTCTTGCGCAGGCGCTCCTGCGCGTCGGGTTCACGGTCGGGGTGCAGGGCGCTGGCCAACTGGCGGAACAGCGTGCGCAGCTGGGTGTCGGCGTCGGTCTGCTGCGCCAGGGCCTTGACCTGTTCGGTGCCTGGCTTCTGGCGGGCCTTGCGGGCTTT
>JALOSH010000001.1 GCA_025458545.1 Hydrogenophaga sp. | reverse complement strand
ACTGCAAGCCGCCGGGCTCACCGCCGCGCCGGTGGGTGACGATGGCCTGGTGCTGGCGACGCCACAGCCGGTGGACCGCCTGCCCGGCTTCGCCCGTGGCCACTGCTCGGTGCAGGACGGGGCCGCCCAGCTGGCCGCCGGGTTGTTGCTGGATGGCCGCAGCTGGCGCGCTACCGACCGCGTGCTCGACGCCTGCGCCGCGCCCGGCGGCAAGACCGCCCACCTGCTGGAGCGGGCCGAGCTGGACCTGCTGGCCCTCGACATGGACCCGCGCCGCTGCGAGCGCATCCATGACAACCTGCGCCGCCTCGGGCTGGCGGCCGAAGTGCAATGTGCCGACGCGGCGCGCACCAGCGCCTGGTGGGACGGACGCGCCTTTGACGCCATCCTGCTCGACGCGCCCTGCACCGCCTCGGGCATCGTGCGCCGCCATCCGGACGTGCGCTGGCTGCGCCGCGCCAGCGATGTGGAGCAGCTCGTGGCCATTCAGCGCCAGCTGCTTGAAGCCCTGTGGCCGCTCCTCAAACCCGGTGGTCGGCTGGTGTATTGCACCTGCTCGGTCTTCCAGGCCGAGGGCGCCGAGCAGGTGGCAGCGTTCCTTGGGCGCCACACCGACGCGGTTTTGCAGCCATCCCCCGGTCATTTGCGCCCCGGAACTGTCGTTGGGCAGGGGGAGTTCCCCGACAATGTTTCCGGTGGATACGACGGTTTCTTTTACGCCCGCATCGACAAGGTCGCGCCCTGAACGGTCCAGTCACGCCGGTGCCCAGGGTGTGTGGGCCGGGTGGTGGCGCCGACTGGTGATCGCCTGCCTGCTGGGTGTACAGGCGCTGCTGCCCGCGCGAGCGGCCGAGCCAGCGGTGCAACAGATGGCCTTGCAACGCACCAGTGAAGGCCTGTTCCTGTCGGCACGGCTTGCGCTGGAGCCGTCTCCTGCGGTCGAAGACGCCCTGCTCAAAGGGGTGCCGTTGTACTTTGTGTGGCAGGCCGTGGTCATGCGCGACCGCTGGTACTGGACCGACAGGCGCATTGCCTCGGTGATGCGCACCTGGCGCCTGGCCTACCAGCCGCTGACCCGCCGCTGGCGCCTGAGCCTGTCCATCGACCCGACCTCCGGTGTCGGTGCGGCGGGCCTTCAATACGCCCTGCACCAGAATTTTGACAACCTCTCCGAGGCCCTGGCGAATGTGGGACGGGTCGCGCGCTGGAAAGTCGCCGACGCCCAACAGGTGGCGAACAGCGCCGACCAGCGGGTGGAGTTCAGCTTCCGGCTCGACCTCTCCTTGCTGCCACGCCCGTTCCAGATCGGCATGGCCAACCAGCCGGAGTGGTTGATCGAAGTGCAGCGCGCGCTCGATGTACCGCGCCAGATCGAGCCCGATCCGGTGGCCGACGACGCCACCGACAACGCTGCACGCTGAGCCGTGAACAGCACCAGCACCCGTCTCGCCCAGCACAAGCCGGCCGCCACCCGCTGGGCGGTGGTGGCAGGGCTGGTGTTCATGGCTGGCGTGGGCATGGTGCTGCTGTTCCTGCTGACCCTGGCCACGCGCAACCGCGCGCTCTACGAACAGAATTTCGGCTGGCTGGTGGCCATCAACGTGGGTGTGGCGGCGGTGCTGCTGGGCGTCATCCTCTGGCTTGCGGTGCGCCTGGCGTTGCGGTTCAAGCGCGGCAAGTTCGGCAGCCGCCTGCTGATCAAGCTCGCCGCCATCATCGGCCTGGTCGGCTTTCTGCCCGGCTTGCTGATCTACACCGTGTCGTACCAGTTCGTGGCCCGATCGATTGAAAGCTGGTTCGACGTGCGGGTGGAATCGGCGCTCGCCGCCGGACTCAACCTGGGGCGCACCACGCTCGACATCCTCAGCGCCGATCTCAGCAACAACACCCGCCAGGCCGCCGAACAGCTGGCGCGCGTGCCCGATGCGTCGGCCGTGCTGGCCTTGGAGCGGCTGCGCGAGCAACTGTCGGCCAGCGACATCGTGCTCTGGAGTGCTGCCGGGCAATCGCTCGCCAGTGCCGGCGCCTCGCGCTTCGATTTTTCGCCCGAACGCCCGGCGCTGGCGGTGTTGCGCAGCGTGCGCAGCAGCCGAGTGCTGGCGCAGATCGAGGGGCTGGAGGAGGGCAGCGATGCCGCGCCACCGGGCGGCGGCGCGCGCATCCAGGTGATCGCGCTGGTGAGTGCGCCCGGTTTTGGCCTGAACGCCGAACCGCGGTTCTTGCAGGTGGTGGTGCCCTTGCCCGCTGCGCTGGTGACCGATGCACTGGCGGTGCAGGCGGCGAACCGCGAATACCAGGAGCGTGCGCTCGCCCGCGAAGGCTTGCGCCGCATGTACATCGGCACGCTCACGCTGGCGCTGTTCCTGGCCGTGTTCGGCGCCATGCTGCTGGCGGTCCTGCTCGGCAACCAGCTGATCCGCCCCTTGCTGGTGCTGGCCGAGGGCATGCGTGAGGTGGCGCAGGGCGATCTCTCGCCCAAGGCCTCGCTCACGTCGCGCGACGAACTCGCCGGCCTCACCCGCACCTTTGCCCACATGACGCAAGACCTGGCCGACGCCCGCGCGTCGGTGCAGCTCAGCATGGACCGGGTCGACGCGGCACGCGGCAACCTGCAGACCATCCTGGACAACCTCACCGCCGGTGTGGTGGTGCTCGACGAGCAGGGTCGGGTGCAGAGTGTCAACCCGGGCGCGGCGCGCATCCTGCGCACACCGCTGGCGCTGCATGTGGGACAGCCCCTGTCGGCGGTGCCCGGGCTGGAAGCTTTTGCGGCTGGCGTGGTGCAACAGTTCGAGCGCTTCCTCGGCGACGAGACACCGCACGAAGGCGGCCACTGGCAACAGTCCTTCGAGCTCAGCGCAGGCGGCAGCACGCCGTTTGACGAAGGTGTCACGCTGATCGCCCGTGGCGCGCTGCTGCCCGACAACGAACGCCTGCTGGTGTTCGACGATGTGTCGGAAATGGTCTCGGCCCAGCGCGCCCAGGCCTGGGGCGAAGTCGCGCGGCGGCTGGCCCACGAAATCAAGAATCCGCTCACGCCGATCCAGCTGTCTGCCGAGCGCCTGGCCATGAAGCTCGAAGGCAAGGTGCAGCCGCCCGAGCAGGCCATCCTCGACAAATCGGTGCGCACCATCGTCGACCAGGTGGACGCGATGAAGCGCCTGGTCAACGAGTTTCGGGACTACGCGCGCCTGCCCGCGGCCCAGCTCGTGCCCACCGATCTCAATGCCCTGGTGCGCGACATCCTGAGCCTCTACGACAACGCGTCTGTGCCAGTGCAGTTCGAGCTGGCTGCCGAGCTGCCACCCGCGATGGCCGATCCACAGCAGGTGCGCCAGGTGCTGCACAACCTGATCCAGAACGCCCAGGACGCCATGGCGGGTCAGGCCGGTGCGGCGGTGGTGTTGCGCACGCGCCTGTCGGACTCAGGCCAATGGGTGCGCCTGGCCATCCTCGATCAGGGTCCCGGTTTTGCCGACAACATCCTCAAGCGCGCCTTCGAACCCTACGTCACCACCAAGACCAAGGGCACCGGGCTGGGCCTGGCGGTGGTGAAAAAAATCATGGATGAGCACGGCGGACGCATCGATGTGAGCAACCGGCTGAACGACGGCAAGGTGGTGGGTGCCCAAGTGTCGTTATCATTCGCAGTTGCAAATTGACAACATCTCCCAAGGGAACCACAGCGCGCCATGGCAACTATTCTGGTCGTAGACGACGAACTGGGCATACGGGACCTGCTGTCCGAAATTCTCAACGACGAGGGCCACACGGTCGAACTCGCCGAGAACGCGGCGCAGGCCCGCAGCGTGCGCGCGCAACTGAGGCCCGACCTCGTGCTGCTCGACATCTGGATGCCCGACACCGACGGCGTCACCCTGCTCAAGGAATGGGCCAGCAGCGGTTTGCTCACCATGCCAGTGATCATGATGAGTGGCCATGCCACCATCGACACCGCGGTCGAGGCCACCCGCATCGGCGCCACGGCCTTCCTGGAAAAACCCATCACCTTGCAGAAGCTGCTGAAGTCGGTGGACCAAGGTCTGAACAAACCGGCTGCCAAGGCGGGCGCCGGCCTGCCGGTCAAGAGCGGCGCCGTGGCCACGGTGGAGCTCACGGTGGAAGAAGCCATGACCGGCGGCACCTTGCCCGAACCGATGATGGACATGGGGCCGCAGTCCATGCAGTCTTTCAACCTTGAAGGTCCGCTTCGCAGCGCGCGCGACGAGTTCGAAAAAGCCTACTTCGAGTTCCACCTCGCCAAAGAGTCCGGCTCCATGACCCGTGTGGCCGAAAAGACCGGTCTGGAGCGGACCCACCTCTACCGCAAGCTCAAGCAGCTGGGTGTGGACCTGGCGCGCAGCAAACGCAACGGTCTCTGAGGCGGCGCTCTTCAGAAAATGCCCCTCCGGTGCTGCTACAATACCGTTCCACTTTGGCCCGGTAGCTCAGTTGGTAGAGCAGCGGATTGAAAATCCGCGTGTCGATGGTTCGATTCCGTCCCAGGCCACCAAAATCCAGAAACGCCCAGCAGCCGCTGGGCGTTTTGCTTGGTGCTTCGCCCCGCCGCCATGAAATCCTCTGTCCACACCGTTGAAGTCGACCGCTCCGACACCTGGACGCGTTTTCGCCCGGGGCTGTGCGACAGCTGTGTTGCCAATTGCTGCACCATGCCGGTGGAGTTGCGCTTGCCCGAACTGGTGCGGCTGGGTCTGGTGGATCCTTTTGAGGCCGAACACGAAGCGCCCAAGCAGATCGCCAAGCGGCTGAGCAAGGCGGGGCTGATCGACCATTTCAATTTCAAGCACAGCGTCTTCACGCTGGCGCGCCGGGCCAGTGGCGACTGCCAGTTTCTGGACATCGGCACCCGGCGTTGCACTGTGTACGAGCAGCGGCCAGACACCTGCCGCAAACATCCGCAGGTGAGCCCCAGGCCGGGCTACTGCCCTTACGGCGCGAAACGTTGAAACGGGTCGGTCCGACGCCAACGCCCTCAGGCGGGACGGGTCAGGGGAAATTGGACTCGACTTGCTCTCGGAATTTGGTGGCGGCTGCCTCGCCCCGGAACGACTGGACCTGACTGTGTGCTTTCCGGACAGCGGTCATGAACTGCTCCGGGTTCTTGGCGGATTCGATGGTGATGCAGAGGCTTTCGGCCGCCGGGCCCATCAGGTCGTTCAGCAGCCGCACGGCCAGGCGCTTGGCCTCCGGCAGGGGCATGCTGGGGCGGCTGGCCGCCGGTGTTTCGGAGGCATCGGCAACAGCAGCCGGAGCGCTGGCCACAGCAGGTGCTGCGGGCTCTGTGGAACCTGAGCCCGGCACAGGTTCGATGAAATCGCCGTCGATCAGCTCGGTGAGCATGGCCTGGGCGTCGCCCAGGTTGGCGGCGAACTTCAGCAGGTCCTGACCGCTTTTTTTTCCGTCCACGACGATCAGCAGCGACCGCAGTCTGGGCGACAAGCCGTGCAGCCGGGCGGCAATGGCCTCAGCGCCTTTGCCCGTTTTTCGGTAGGCGATGCTCTGTGAAAACATGTGTCAATTGCCCATCGCTGTCGATAAAGAACGACAGTGTATGACGTGTTGTCCCCACTCGGTGAGGAGGTTCTCATGGAAACGGCAAGAAGCTGGCGCGCGCCCAGCGGCTGCGGCCTGGTTTCGGCCGGACCTCGGGGTGTGGTGACGGGTTGGTGGTGCCATCGCGCGTCAGCGGAGGTAGTCCAGCGACAGCCGTTGCTGGAGCGCCTTGACCGAACGCAAGGCTGCTTGCAACACGCGTTGGTCCACCGCGTTGAGGCTTCGCAAATCGATGCGGTTCGGGTGTGCCGGGTCCAGCTGCGGGCCCGCCTGCAGGGCCATGCGGTGCATCTGGAGGAAGTCGAAGGCGCTGATCCAGCCCTGGTACTCCTCGGTGGGCGCACCCATGATCGGGCCTGCCTGCGCCAGCCGCTCGCGGGTGTTGGTGGCGGCAATGCCGTGCGCCAGCGCCACGATCCTCGCGCCTTCCACCAGCAGCGCCGTGCCCTGGAGCTTGAGGTCGAACCACAGGTGGCGCCCCTCTTTCTGAGCGTCGATGCCCCCGTGCCAGTTCAACGGCGCCGGATGCTCCAGGTGGCTCTGCGCCATCTGCCGGATGAAGCGTGGTGAGGCCTTGGATCGGTCGAGGATGCGCTGGCGCATCGCCTCCACCCAGTCCGACCGCCCGCTCAGCGCTCTCAGGTCGAAGAAGATGGCCGCCCGAAGCAGCTCTTGCGGGCCTCCGACGTCGATCCAGCGGTCGAAACGCTGTGTCCATGCCGGGCGGTCCAGGCAACAGGCCGGGTTGCCCGCCATCACGCCCCCCTGGCACAACGGAAAGCCACACCGGTCCAGGGCCTGGTTGACCTGTTGGGCGAACGCCAGCCAGCGCGGGCGGTCGGCGTCGGGGTTGGCGCTGTCGAACACAAGAGCGTTGTCCTGATCGGTGGCCAGGGTCTGCTCGCTGCGGCCTTCGGAGCCCAGCGCGATCCAGCAGAACCCGTCGGCGGGCAGACCGGCCTGCTGTCGGTGCACCTCGATCAGGCGCTGCGTGAGGCGGTCGTTCAGGTGCGACACCATGGCGGTGAGTTGCCGCGCCTGCAGGCCCTGGGCCATGAGATCGCAGGTGTGCTGGCGGATGTCGGCGGCCACGCGCTGGAAGTCGGGCAGATGCTGGCAATCTTGGATGGCCGCCGACAGTTGCCGGGACGACAGGCGCTGCAGCGCGAACAGGTCGCGCTCGGAGACAATGCTGACCGGCCGCCCGCTCTGCAGCACCGGCACGTGGCGGATGCCCTGTTGTGCCATCAGGAGCGCGGCGTCGTGTCCCGAATCTTCCACCTGGAGGCCATGCACCGGCTGGCTCATGACGACCGAGACCGGCTGTTCCAGATCGACACCGGCGAGCGTGATACGGTCCAGCACATCGTGGCGGGTCAGAATGCCGGCCAGCGCTCCGTCGCTCCCGTGCAGGAGCACCGAGCCGATGCGCCGCCGCTGCATGGTCTGCAGCGCTTCGCGCACCGTGGCGGTGGTGGGCAGGCTCACCGGCACGCGGCGTGGCAGTTCGCCCAGGGACCGGTCCAGCGCATGGGCTTCGTGTGCCCGGGCTGCAAACGCGGCCTGCATATGCTGCTGCGCCAGGCGCAGGTAGGCGCGGGCACGCTGCTGCAGGTGGTCGGCCCACACCACGCTTTGTTGCTGGACCGCCTCCACCGCTGGGGCGGCCAGTTGCAGCATCCACAGATCGTCCAGCGCTGCGTAGCGGGCGGTGACGGGGCGGTGTGCGGTCCAGGCCGCCACCGGAAACACATCGCCCGGCTGGAGCTGGAACACCTCGTCTTCGCCAACCCCACCCGCCAGCGGCCTGCGGCCAACCAGGTGGCCGCTGAGGATCAGCCACAGGTGTTCGGCCGGTCCGTGGTCGGGGCCCAGCACCTCGCTGCCCGGCGCGAAGTGGTGCTCGACAGCGCCCTGCAGCAACGCCTGAAGTTGGTCCGCGGCCATGCGGTCGAAGGGCGGGTGCGGCCTCAGCGCCAGCAGCCAGGATTCGGTCGGGTCTCGCATGTTCTTCGTGTTCAAAGGATGAAGAGGGCACCTGGCCATCTTTATGTTCCCCCCATCGGGGGATGTCAGGGCTTTCCCGATGGTGCCTTTACTTGTAAGCAAGTGGTAAGGGCTGGCGCCGGATCATCGCGCCCAGCGGTAATCGGCGGTACCGGATCGCCGAGCACCCAACCTCTCCACCCGGCATGCTCCTTTTTCTCAACATTGCTCAGCTGGTGCTTTACATCGCGCTGCTCGCCCTGGCAGGCCAGGGCCTTTTGGCGGTGCTGGCCGGGGCCAAGCGGGACAGCAATCTGGTCTACCAGCTGTTTCTGGTGTTGAACAAACCCTGGACCCGGGCGGCGTCCTGGATCTCGCCTCACAAGGTGGCCGAACGCCATCACCCGGTGGTGGCGTTCTGCGTGCTGGCCGTTCTCTACATCGTGGTCACGCTGGCCAAGATCGAGCACTGTGTCGGCGTGGGTGTGGAGAACTGCCAGTGACGGCACCCCATCGCTCTGTCAACTGGGCGCTTTGGCGGGCGCGCTGGCACATCTGGTGCCGCCGCGAGGCCCGGGCGCTGGCGGTGATTGAAGAAGCCTTGATCGGGCAACCCGACGACGCCGTGATGATGGCGTTCCAGGCCCACCTGCTGGCCGAACTGAAACAGCCGCAGAAGGCCTTGCAGGTGCTGGACCGCCTGGTCGAGGTGGCGCCCGAGCAGGCGGCGAATTGGTTCAACCGCGGCTTCCTGCAGGAAAGCATGGACCTGCTCGACGCCGCCGAGGCGAGCTTTCGCCGCGCCGTGGCGCTGGACGAGAAGCTGGACCGCGCTTGGTACGGGCTGGGCCTGACCCTGATCCGCGCCAACCGCCTGGAAGACGCCTTGGGCGCTCTTCGACGCAACACCGAATTGCAGCCCATGAGTCCGTACGCCTGGTACCAGATGGCGCGGATCCATGTCAACCGAGCGGAGCCCGAGGAGGCGGCGAAGATCATTCGCCACCTGCACGGGTTCGAACCCAAGGTCGCGGCCCAGCTGGAACGCGAGACTGGGATTCGAGCCGCCGGCTGAGAACCAGGCACGTCCAGCTGCAAAGGCTGCGGAGAGGTGACCGCAGCGGTGTCCGTCGGGGAATGGCCGCAACGCTGTTCTTCCATCTACAAGCAAGAGGAGAAAACTCTCATGAAGTTAACGCAATCGCAAGAGCTTTATTGGCAGAAGAACCTTCGCATCACCGCCGTGTTGATGGCGATCTGGTTCGTGGTGACGTTTGTGGTGGGCTTCTTCGCCCGCGAACTGAGCTTCACCTTCTTCGGGTGGCCCTTCAGTTTCTGGATGGGGGCGCAGGGTTCGCTGGTGGTTTATGTGGCGATCATCGGGTTCTATGCCTGGTACATGAACCGCTTGGACATTGAACACGGCGTTGCCGAAGTTGAGGAGGACTGACCATGGCTGGACTTTCACCTGAATCCTCTGGCGGCGTGTTCAGCGCCGGCAGCAACGCGGCTTTCAAGAGCCAGCTCAACAAGGTCTACGCCTGGTACACCGGGGGCTTCTTTGCCTTTGTGGTCGTGCTCGCCGTGCTGGAGCAGATGGGCTTGCCCAAGGCCTGGATCGGCTACATCTTCCTGTTTGCCACCATCCTGCTGTACGCCGGCATCGGCGTGATGAGCCGCACCAACGATGCGGCCGAGTACTACGTGGCCGGGCGACGGGTGCCGGCCATCTACAACGGCATGGCCACCGGCGCCGACTGGATGTCGGCCGCTTCGTTCATCGGCATGGCCGGCACGCTCTACCTGACCGGCTACGGTGGTCTGGCCTTCATCATGGGCTGGACCGGCGGTTACTGCCTGGTGGCGCTGTTCCTCGCGCCCTACCTGCGCAAGTTCGGCCAGTTCACCATCCCCGACTTTCTCGGGGCCCGGTACGAGGGCAACACGGCGCGCCTGGTGGGCATCATCATCGCCATCTTCGTGTCCTTTGTGTACGTGGTGGCGCAGATCTACGGCGTGGGCCTGATCACCACCCGCCTGACCGGTGTGGACTTCGGCATCGGCGTGTTCCTCGGCCTGGCCGGCATTCTGGTGTGTTCGTTCCTCGGGGGCATGCGCGCCGTGACATGGACCCAGGTGGCCCAGTACATCATCCTGATCATTGCGTACATGATCCCGGTGGTCTGGCTGTCGGTGAAACAGACCAGCGTGCCGGTGCCGCAGCTGATCTACGGCTACCAGCTGCAGAAGGTGACCGAGCGCGAGAAGCAGCTGATCGACGACCCGAAAGAAAAGGAAGTCATTGCTGTGTTCCAGGCCCGCGCCGACGCGTTGACTGAGAAGCTCAAGGACGTGCCGGCAGCGCTGGCCGCCGACCGGGCCGCCGCCGAGAAAAAGGTGGCCGATCTGCGCGCCGCCGGCGCACCTTCGGACGCGCTAAGCGCTGCCGAAAAGGAACTCGCGGCCCTGCCCAAGGACGCAGCAGCGGCCAAGGCCGCTTGGACCAGCGCGAAGACGGCGGCAGAGGCCCGGGCCAAGCCACTGGCCGGCATGCCGCGGCACGCGCAGCAGTTCGCAGGCGACCCGAACGGAGACGAAAAAGCCCAGAAAGCCTTCGACACCTCGCGCTGGAACTTCCTGGCGCTGGTGTTCTGTCTGATGCTGGGTACCGCGGCACTGCCTCACATCCTGATGCGCTACTACACCACGCCGTCGGTGAAGCAGGCGCGGCAGTCGGTGACCTGGTCGCTGTTCTTCATCTTCCTGCTGTACTTCACCGCGCCGGCCCTGGCGGTGCTGGTCAAGTACGAGATCTTCAACGTGCTGGTGGGCACGCCCTTCAACCAGTTGCCGGAGTGGATCAACAACTGGGCCAAGGTCGATCCGTCGCTGCTGTCGATTGCCGACGCCAACAAAGACGGCATCTTCCAGCTGGGTGAAATGCGCATCGGTGGCGACATCATCGTGCTGGCCACGCCGGAGATCGCGGGCCTGCCCTACGTGATCTCGGGCATGGTCGCCGCCGGTGGTCTGGCCGCCGCGCTGTCCACCGCCGACGGCTTGCTGCTGACGATCGCCAACGCGCTGTCGCACGACCTGTACTACAAGATGATGGATCCGAACGCACCGACCTCGCGCCGGGTGATGATCTCCAAGGTGCTGCTGCTGATCGTGGCCTTGATGGCCGCCTACGTGGCGGCGCAGAAACCGGCGGACATCCTGTTCCTGGTCTCGGCGGCGTTCTCGCTGGCGGCGGCGGGCTTTTTCCCGGCGCTCACCCTGGGCATCTTCTGGAAGCGGGCCAACAAGTGGGGTGCGGTGCTGGGCATGATCGCCGGCTTCAGCGTCACCTTCTACTACATGGTGATGAACCAGGCCTGGCTGCGCGGTGTGTTCGGCGTGACCTCGCCCGTCGAACTCTGGGGCGGTATCCTGCCGATCTCCGCCGGTGTCTTTGGTGTGCCCCTGGGCTTTGCGGTGATCATCATCGTCAGCCTGCTCACGCCGGCACCCAAGCGCGACATCCAGGAGCTGGTCGAGCACGTTCGCTACCCGAACCTCGCCAAAGCCTGAACGTCCTGGCATCCCTTCGCGTCAGCCCGCTCCGGGCTGGCTGCCCAGCCCACCGGTTCGCCGGTGGGCTTTTTTGTGCCTTGGCCCGGACCCCGAAAAAAAACCGGCCCCGAAGGGCCGGCTCATGCCGGAGCGGCGGTCCGTTCAGTTGAACGGACGAGGCGGCGGGGTCTTGTCGGTCGAGGGTGGCAGGATGGGCAGGGCGAACTGCGGCTGCTGACCGGTCAAGGACTTCAGGAAGGCCACGATCTTGGCGTTCTCGTCCTTGTTGAATTCATGGCCCAGTTGCAGGCGGCCCATCAGATCGACCGCCACGGTCAGGGTCGGGGCCTGACCGTCGTGGAAGTAGGGGTAGGTAAGTTCCACGTTGCGCAGCGTCGGCACCTTGAAGTTCAAGCGGTCGGCATCCTTGCCGGTGACTTCCACACGCCCTTGAGCGGTGCTGGCGGTCTTGTAGGCATTGACCACGCCCATTTTCTGGAAGGATGTGCCGCCCAGGTTGGGACCGTTGTGGCAGGCTACGCAACCGCTGTCTTTGAACAGCTTGTAGCCTTCCAGCTCGTCCTTCGTCAAGGCACGCTCATCTCCGTCGAGCCAGCGGTCAAAACGCGAGTTGGGCGTGACCAGGGTTTCCTCAAAAGCGGCGATGGCGGTGGTCACTTCGTCGATGGTCAGCTTGTCGCTTTTGAAGACTTGCTTGAACTCGGTCACATAACCGGGAATCGATTTGAGCGTGTCGATGGCCAGCTCGTGGGTGAAGGCCATCTCGCCCGGGTTGGCGATCGGACCGCCGGCCTGGTCTTTCAGGGTGGCGGCGCGCCCATCCCAGAACTGCGCCAGGTTCAAGCTGGAGTTGAGCACCGTCGGCGAGTTGATCGGACCTTGCTGCCAGTTGTGGCCAATGGAGGTCTTGAGGTTGTCGGAACCGCCCATGCTCAGGTTGTGGCAGCTGTTGCAGGAGATGAAACCGGACTTGGACAGGCGGGGATCAAAGAACAGTTTCTTGCCCAGCTCGACCTTGGCGGGATCGATGTTACGGACCGCTGGAATGGTTTTGACGGGTTCGTCTGCGCGCTTCTGTTGCGCGAACGCGTGACCGCTGACCGCCAGCGTGGCGGCTGCCACGGCGCACAGGGTCCAGGTGATCGTGGTTTTCATGGGGTGACTTCTCACTTTCTGTAGACATTCGAACAGGGATATCAACCCATCCGAGGCGGAGTGAGCTTCCGCAGGCGGGTGGTGGCTGACGGGTTCAATGTATGGGGGTAAACCCTCGAATTATTTGACCTTGGTCAAAGCCCCGACCGTTCTTGATAGGCTTTGGCTATGCCTTAAATGGGGTTAAGGCTATCGCCGCCGACCAAGCTGCCGTGGCCAGCCGGATGTCCTGTCAGGCCCGTGGCGAAGTGCTGGTGCCGTGAGAAAAAGAACGTCGTTCCCCGGGTTCAACGCCAGCCGGGAAGTTTGTACAGGTGAAAGCGCAGCGTGGGCTCGTCGGCGGGGCGGCCTTCGGCGGGGCGACGGATGCCGCGGATGGAGCGCCCGCAGTCCTCCGGCTCGCCGGTCCACACCGCGTCCATCCGCTGGCCATCTGCCGACTCGTCGAGGTTGAACTCGCCCTGGGTCACGTCGCCCGACACCCGCGCGAACAGGTCCGGGCCCGTACCACTGCGGCGCAGATCGCCGCGCACGCTGCCCGGGTACTCGGGATGGCGTTCAAACAGCAAGGCGCCGCGCGACACCGGGGCGGCTTCCTGTCCTTCTTCGGACCACAGCGCGAGTTGCCACAAGCCGTAAAGCTGCTGCGGCCCCATGTCCTGCGGTGCAGGGCAGGGCGTTGCTGACGACGTAACAGCCGGCACGGGCTGCGCGCCGGTCGCGCCACTCAGCGCCAGCAACGCAGCGGCCAGCGCCAGGCGGGCGGGTTTCTTCAGGGCTCTCATGGCGTTTCAGCCTTGGGCGCGGCGGCTGCGCGTTGCGCGAATTCGGCGCGCAGCGCGCGCAGCTTTTCGCGCGGATCTTCCTTCACGGTGTTCTGGTCCAGCGCCATCTCTTGGATGAAGCGGCTGGGCAGGCCGGGCACGCTTTCGCGGCCCTTCTTGCGGCGCTTGAGCCAGCTCACCGCCAGCGTGCGCTGCGCGCGGGTGATGCCTACGTACATCAGGCGCCGCTCTTCCTGCACCCGCAGGGCCCGCAGTTCGGCGCTCAGGTCGCTGTCGGCGTCGTCGGCCTTGAAGGGCAGCAGCCCCTCGTTCACGCCGACCAGCGTCACGTGCGGCCACTCCAGGCCTTTGGATGCGTGCAGGGTGGACAGGGTCACCACGTTCTGGTCTTTTTCGCGCTCGGAAAGCGTGGAGATCAGCGCGATGGTCTGCACCACTTCCAGCAGTGTCTTGCGTTCGGTCTCGGTCTGTATGCCGGCCTCGTCTTCGATCTGCCCGCCGCAGCGCCCGGCCACCCAGTCGCAGAACTCCATCACGTTGGTCCAGCGCGCGGCGGCCACTTTTTCGTTGTCTTCGCTGTCGAACAGGTGCTGCTCGTAGGCAATATCTTTCAGCCACTCGGTGAGGAAGGCGCGCGCTGCCTCGTGCCCCACCGTGTGTTTCGCGCGGTACTCCAGGTCGTTCACCGCGCGGCCGAACTCGTGCAGCGTGGTCACGGCCCGGGCCGGCAGGGCGGTGCCGAGCGAGTGGGAGAACAGCGCCTCGAACAGGCTCAGCTTGTACCGCGTGGCAAAGCTGCCCAGCGCCTGCAGCGTGGTGTGGCCGATGCCGCGCTTGGGCACGGTGGCCGAGCGCAGAAACGCCGGGTCGTCGTTGTTGTTGACCAGCAGGCGCAGCCAGGCGCAGAGGTCGCGGATCTCGGCTTTGTCGAAAAAGCTCTGCCCGCCCGAGACCTTGTAGGGAATCTGTGCGCGCCGCAGCGACTGCTCGAACGAACGCGCCATGTGGTTGGCGCGGTAGAGGATGGCGAAGTCGCGCCACTCCTTGTGCGGGCTGGTGGCGCGCAGGCTCTGGATGCGCGCCACCGCGCGCTCGGCCTCGTGCTCTTCGTTGTCGGCATCGACCACCCGCACCGGTTCGCCCTCGCCCAGATCGCTCCACAGCGTCTTGGGGAACAGCTTGGGGTTGGGGCCGATCACCGCGTTGGCCGCGCGCAGGATGGCGCTGGTCGAGCGGTAGTTCTGCTCCAGCTTGATCACGCGCAGCTCGGGAAAATCCAACGGCAGCTTCTTGAGGTTGTCCAGGGTCGCGCCGCGCCAGCCATAGATCGACTGGTCGTCGTCGCCCACGGCGGTGAAGCGGGCGCGCTCGCCCACCAGCAACTTCAACAGCTCGTACTGCGTGGCGTTGGTGTCCTGGTATTCGTCGACCAGCACATGGCCCATTTTTTTCTGCCAGCGCTCGCGCACATCGAGGTGCTCGGTCAGCAGCTTCAGCGGCAGGCTGATCAGGTCGTCGAAGTCCACGCTCTGGTAGGCGGTGAGCCGTTCCTCGTAGCGCGCCATGATGGTGGCGGCCACACGCTCGTTCTCGTCCTTGGCCTGCTGTAATGCACCGGCCGATGTGAGCCCCGCGCTCTTCCAGGCGCTGATGGTCCACTGCCAGCCGCGCGCGGTGTTGGCGTCGGTAGTGCCACCGCAGTCTTTCAGCAGGCTGGTGATGTCGTCGGTGTCCAGGATGCTGAAGTTCTTCTTCAGGCCCAGCACCGCGCCGTCTTCGCGCAGCAGGCGAACGCCCAGCGCGTGGAAGGTGCAGATCAGCACTTTTTTCGCGTCGCGCCCCACCAGCTGGCCAGCGCGCTCGCGCATCTCGGCGGCGGCTTTGTTGGTGAAGGTGATGGCCGCGATGCGGTCCGCCGCCAGCCCGGCCTGGATCAGGCGCCCGATCTTGTGGGTGATGACGCGCGTTTTGCCCGAACCGGCACCGGCCAGCACCAGGCAAGGGCCGCCCAGGTGGTGGACAGCGTCGAGCTGGGCCTGGTTGAGACCGGGGCCGGCCAAAGCGGAAGGGGAGGACATGCAGACGGGGACAGGAAATGCCAGATGGGCGGTGGAGCGCTCCGGCGGGCTGGTGCGTGGCGTCTTCGGATCATATCGACGATCCCTGTGCGCTTCGGTCAGTGGGACCTGCAGCCCCGGCCACCGGACACAGCAGCCCGCCGCCGCAGGCGTTTGTGCCTCGGTGCTGCGGCGGTCTGGTGACACCGCGTGTCGGCTGGGTCTCGTTCGTAACCCGACGTTGCAGGGTGGCCGTTTGCTGACATCGATTGACATCTTGGGCCAGCGGTTTGATTTTTGTCATGGGTGTCCGCTGGGCACTTCCTAGACTGCCAGCAAGCGGCGCACCCGCGCTGCAAAAATGAAAGCGATCCTGAATGAAACGTAAGCACTTTCTCAAGCTCATGGCGGTCGCGGCAGGCGGTCTGGTGCTGGCGGGATGTGGTGGTGGTGACGAGGTGGCGGAGGACCCGCCTTCCGGGCCGACCGCAGCGGCGGCCTCCCTTGACGACGAGCTGTCGGCCGAAGAGATCGCTGGCTTGATGTACATGCGTGAAGAAGAAAAGCTCGCCCACGACGTTTATGTGGCGCTGTTCAACATCTGGGGTGCCCAGGTCTTCGCCAACATCGCCGAAAGCGAGGCCGAACACACCGAGGCCGTCCGCCGGCTCATCGAGGTCCATGGCCTGGACGATCCCGCAGCCAGCAACCCGCCGGGCGTGTTCGAGAACAACGATCTGCAGGCGATGTACGACAAGCTGGTGGCCAGGGGTCTGATCAGCCTGAACGATGCCTTGGCGGTGGGCTGCCTCATCGAGGAAAAAGACATCCAGGACATCAACGACAAAAAAGCCGAGGTGCAGGACGAACCCGACATCGTGCAGGTGTACGACCACCTGCTCTGCGGATCGCGCAACCACCTGCGCGCCTTCAACAGCAACCTGCTCAACCAGGGTGTGACCTACCTGCCCCAGGTGCTTACCCAGGCCGAATGGGACGCGATTGCCCAGCCCGCCGCCGAAACCTGCGGCGCTTGAGGCGGGCTCTGAGCGGCCTCAGCGCACCGCCACCAGCCAGGCGGTGAGGCCAAAGCCCGCGTTGTAAAACGCGTGCAGCCCCACCGCTGGCCACACGCTGGCGAAGCGCTCCCGCAGATGCCCGAACACCAGCGATGGCACGGCCACCGCCAGCGCCCACGCCAGCGGTTGCGCCCGCAGGTGCAGCGCCACAAAGGCCAGCGTGACCAGCAGATTGGCCAGGCTGACCGGGCCCAGCCGCATCGGTTGCCCACCGCGCCGCAGCCAGGCCAGCGCCTGCCCTTGCAGCAGGCCGCGAAACACCAGCTCCTCCAGCAGCGGCTGCACCAGCACCAGCGATGCCCAGGCCCACAGGCCCAGCGGCACCCGCATCTGTGGCCCGGCCCACGCGGCCAGCGCCAGCCACACCGGGATGGCCGCGAGCAATGCCAGCGCCAGGTGCGTATCCGGTGGCCACCCGCGCAAAGAAGGTTGCGGCCAGGTCCAGCCCAGCTCATGAGACAGCGAAGCGAGCCTCTTGGTCGGTGGGGGGCTGGGTGGCGGGGTCACGGCGTCTATCTTCCCATGCAGGCGGGCGGGATAACGGGCAGCGGGGGGCATGAAAAAAGCGCCGCCGGTTGCCAGGCGGCGCTTTGGGGGTGCCCGTCTCGGGCCTGCGCAGGCAGACCCGGGGAGAGCACTTACTTCAGCACGCTCAGGCCGCCCGAACCGGCCGCCACGTAGACCCGGCCGTTGTGGATGGCGGTGGCCGCAGCGCCACCGATCACGCCCTTGATGGCGATGACCGACGGCTTGGCGACGTCGCTCCAGTCGAGCTTGACCACACCGGATTCGCCATAGGCCACATAGAACAGCAGTCGGGGTGTGGCGCTGATGGCGCGCTGGCCCGCAGCGTTGATGTACGGCGTGTCGGCCGGGAAGAACTGCGGCGTCATGTACAGCGCGCCACCGCCTTCGTCGGCATAGGGTGTCAGACCCGCGGCATCGACATACTTCTGCAGCTTGAGGTAGCCCGCCGCGGTCGGCCGGCATTCGCCCACGCCACCTTGCTTGGCGCTCAGCTTGGTCACGTCGTCGATCGTGGCGCATACCTCCGGGGTCGGGTTGATCGCCGGACGCTCTTCTCTGGCAGGGCGGATCAGGTCTGCCATGCGGTAGGCCACCAGACCGAAGCTGTCGTAGCTGAAGTAGGCCATGTCGCCGAGCACATGCACATCCACGCTCTTGCCGTCGGCCGACCCAAAGGCGTTGTCGGCGTCGGACTTGACGGGCTCAAAGGTCTTCAGCAGGTCGCGGTCCAGGTTGAACGGCAGCCCGTCCACCAAGAAGGCGGTCATGTCGACCACCGAGACACCGTAGGCACCGGCCGCCACCACGGCATAGATCCGGCCGGTGGCGGCGTTGGTCCACAGCTTCACCGAAGCGGCGCGACCCAGCGGCGGCTTGCCTTTGGACCCTGCGTTGTCCGAGTCTCCGATGTTCCCCACCACATGGTTCACCAGCGTTGCGGGGTCTGCCGTCGTGTCGTACACCGTCAGGCCGTTGTCGCCGTCGGCCACGATGGCGTACTTGCCGTGAAACGCCACGCCATAGGCATGGTCCTGGCCGGTCACCTCGACGGGACCGGTTTTGCCTGCGTCCGTTCCGTGCTCGTAGATGCCGCCGAACGCGTTCAGCAGGACCGGTGCGCCCACGGCCGCGCTGCCATCCAGCACCTTCGACAGGTCCACCCGCCGCATGCCCAGGCTCTGGCTCATCACGTAGGCCTGGCGGGGGTCGCTGCCGAAGCCCACCTTGAAGCCGTGCGGCGTCGGCAAGACCGTGCTGCCCGGGCTGGGGTACTCGCTCTGCAGCGTGTTCGCCACCAGGTGCAGGTCGTCGATTGGGGTCAGACCGTCCGCGATGCGCCAGACGCTCATGCCGTGCGGGCCGTCCGCGAAGTACAGGTGGTTGCCCGACACCGTCACGCCTTCACCGTGACCGATGGCGATCGCCTGTGTGGCCGAGCCGTCTTCGGCGGCACCGATCTCGCGGGTGCTCACCAGGTTCACCGGCACGCCAAAGCGGTTGGCCACGGGCGTGGTCGAAGTCTGCTCCAGCACGATGAAGTCGACAAAGCTGACACCCCCGGCACCGGAAGACTGCACGGCATCCACCGGCCCCGCTGCTGCGGTGTCCATGGTGGGCATCAGGAACAGCGAGCCGCCGTGCCCGTTGATCTCACCGGTGGAGAGCAGCATCGGCGCAGCGTACTGGCCGCTGGTCTCGCCAGGGACGAGGAATGCGGGCAGCGACTCGTCGCCCACCACCACCGGGTGCATGTCGTAGGAAGTGACGAACTCGTAGTCGGGCCAGTAAACGCGGGGCTCGGTGACGCCGTCGATCCTGTTGTTGTCGCAACCTGCGCCGCCGCAACCGGCGTTCTTCCATTGGGTTCTCGGGTCTTGGGCGCCGCCCACCACCACCAGGCCTGCAAAGTGGTCGGTGTAGTAGGCCTTGTAACCGCCACCCGTGGTGTCGGGCGCCACGCGCACATCCATCACACCCGCTTCTTTCAGCATGCCCGAGCCAAAGTGCGACAGGATGCCCTTCTTCTCGACGTTGATCGGCGGCTCGTCCGGTCCATGGGCTGGGGCGGCGGGCACATAGCCCTCGTACACCGGCGCCGCTGGATCGGTCACATCAACGGCGATCAAGCCGCCCAGCGAGTAGGCAATGTAGGCCACCGTGCGGGCTGGCTGACCGCCTGCGGCGGGCAGGTCCACCAAGTCCATGCCACGGGCGTTGTAGTAATACTTGCCGTAGCGGTCGAACTCGGCCCAGGGGTACCAGGTGTGTTCTCTCTTGGCTTTGAGTTCGAAGGCCGCCTGCACAAACGTCGGCATGCCCTCCTCGTAGGCCGGGGTGCCATCGGTGTGGGCCGGAGCGATGTTCGTCGCCGTGTCCAGGCTGCTTCCAGGGCAGGGAATCTTCCGTTCTGGATAACCGAACCAGTCTTCCTGCTTGTTGCCGCTGCCGCGGTACGTGCAGTCGGCGTACAGGTTGTAGGCGCCGATGCGCGGCGCGGCGAGGTCGGTCGGGTTGTAGACGCCCATGCCCAGAAAGCCCAGCGCCGCGTACAGCCTGGCGTTCGAGCCGGTGCCGTGAAGCTTCAGGCTCAACGGTCCGCCCCAGGGGTTTTCGCCCGCGTATTTCAACGTCCACACACCACTCTCGATGGGCAGCACGCCATCCGCTGACGCACCCATCAGGTTCGCCAGCTTGGTCTTCTGGATGCCAAACGCCGTGTTGGCGATGAACAGCTCGTCGTCCGTCGTCTCGGGGGTGCCTCGGTCGTCCACCAGCACTTCGTTCACCGGGCCACCCGTTTTGCCCGTGGCCGCCGCTTCGGTGAAGATCGTGCCGCCGCCGTCGGAATAGGTGTACTCCGGCGTGTCGTAGTTCACCGTCATCGTGCGCACCAGCGCGGGCGCTGCCGGGTTGCTGATGTCCACCACGCCAATGCCCTGGCCGCCCATGGACAGCAGGGCGTAGTCCTTGCCACCGTAGGCTTTCACCACCGTGATGTTCTGGATGTAGCCTGGCACCGTGATTTCGGGCACCGAACCCGCTGCGGGCTGGGTGGTGCCCACCGGCGTCACCGCGAAACGGTTGGCCATGGTGTAGAGCGTCCAGTTGGCGCCGGCACCGTCGGTGTACAGCTCCACCGCCTGCGTGCCGCCGCCCACCTGCGTGGCCAGCGTGTCGATATTGGCTTCGATGAGGCTGGAGGGGACGGGGGCCAGCGAGCCGGAATCGCCGCAGCCGCTGGCGATCACGGCGATGGCGGATGTGACCGCCCATGCTGCCGAGCGCCATGACGCACCGAATGTGTGGTGTCTGTTCTGTTGTTGCATGTGAACTCCTGAGATGAAGGACACGTCCGTGTCGAGCGAGCCGCTCGGCACAGACGGACGGGTGGGATTCGATCCGGCGCGCCTGACCTCAAGGAGCCAGGCGCGTGGTGCGTTCAGACTTTGCGTGCGCGGCGTACGCCCAGCCCCAGCAGGCCAATGGCGGCCAGCAGCGGCAGCACCGGATCGACCGGGCGTTCGCCCGTGGCGGCCGAACAGCCGCCGCCACCGCCGCCGGTCGGTGCGGCATCCGGCGCTTCGGTCACCAATGCGCTGCGGTAGGCCGCGGCGGACAAGCCGGTGGTCGTCACTTCGGTGTTGAAAGCGCCATAGACGCGCCCGCCATCCGGGCGCGCCACCAGCTGTGCTTCGAAGGCAAAGTCTTCGTCATCGAACAGGCTGCCGCGCGCCGCCGAGTACTGCACCGACGGGATGAAGGTCTGGCCGCCGTCCTTGCTCACCGTGAGGTAGATGCCCAGGTCATCTCCACCATCCGGGTCGAAAGGCGACACGTTTTCCTGCGAGCCGTAGGCCACAAAGATCACGTTCTTGGCCTGGCACAGCGTTGCGTCGAGCGTCGTCGGGTCCGTCGGGTTACCCGTTGGGCAACCGGCCGGCTGGCTCGGCGGCGTGCCGAAGAAGCGCGGCTCACGCACGTTGATGCGCGTGTCGGTGATGTTGGTGATGTTGTACGGCAAGCCCCAGCTGCCGGTGCCGGCTAAGTTGTCGAACGTGTACTTGCGCACCCAGAAGTTGTAGTTGTCGAGCTGTGCCCACATCTTCACCAGGTCGTTGGTGTAGTTGTAGCCAATCCACAGCTCGTTGCCGCGCAGCACGCCGCGGTGGGCCAGCGCGTTCTCCACGCGGTTGATCTCGGTGTCGTCGCCCAGGCCACTGTCGGTCGCGCTCAGGTTCGGTGCGCGGCTGCTGATGTTCTCAGGCAGGGCATTGGGCAGCGTGCTGGCAATGTCGTAGGTGGACGTGGCGCAGGTTGTCGACGCCACCACCGGCTGCATGTCCGACGGTTGCAGGCCACCCATGCCACGGCGCACCACGATGTCAGACGGTGCGCCTTTGTCGCCACTGCCTTCCTTCCAGAAGATCGCGATGTTGACGCCACCGGCAGGCGCTGCCGCCTCGTCTTGCGTCAGGAAGCGCACGCGGCGCGCGTTCTTTTGCGGGTTGCTGATCACGCAGCCCGCCTGGTACGCGCCAGCGCTTGCCGTCAGTGTTGTGGTGCTGTCGTTGAACGTGGTGCCGGCTGGCAGAGGTGGGTTGTTGTAAGGGAAGCTCAGGTAGCGCACGAACTTGCCCGAGGCCAGCCCTCCACCGCCCTTGGTCTCTTCCCAGGCCAGTACCGTACGGGGTGGGTCCGTTGGCACCACCGCATTGACCACGCCGATGTTGGGACGCGAAGCGCCTGCGTTGCCCTTCTCCACCTCTTGTCCTGCGGTCCGGCCGTCGAGGTTGCTGCCGTCGGCAGCGAACACATGCGAAATCTGACCCGACAGGCCATAGCCGCCGTCCCAGTTGTCGGTCAGGCGGGTGACTTTCGGCACCGTGGTGGCGGTCGGCGCTGCAGGCGTGGCGAAGTTGATCACGCCGGTGCCATTGTTGAACGTGGCACTCGTGTACCAGACGTCGGTGCCGCCGGTCACGTTGGCGCCCGAGGCACCGTCACCCGGGCCATCGGCGTCACCGGGTTGAAGGCCTTCGGGGTCTTCCTGCCAAGAAACGGCGATGCGTGCATTGGGGGCCAGGTAAGTGCCCGAACTGGCATCCTGCTTGGCATCGCGCTCACCATTGCTGAGCTGAATGGCAGGGCCCCACACCGTGCCGTTGGTGCGGCCAACGGCCATCCAGGTGCATGAGAACGGAACGATGCGGCTGCCGCGATCCAGGTAGCGGATGGCGCGCTGGCTCGGGTTGGGAAAGTAGTTCGCGACGCTGCCGTCTGCCACCGGCGCAACGCCATCGCTCACGTCCGAATCCGGGCAGTACTTGCTGGTCCACGTCAGCACCATCACCGGGCCGCTGGTCTTGATGTTGGGTTTGTCGATGTCGCCGTAAAAAGGCAGTCGACCGGTCACCGGATCGCCGCCGCGCCACGCGGTCTGCACGCTGTATTTGTTGGCCGAGTTGGACACATTGATCGGTGCCGACCATTCGCTTTCGGCATCGCAGGTGATGCGCGGTGAGGTGGTGGTGTCGGTCGCAGGCGTTGGTTTGCAGGTGCGGACGAAGATGTCGCGCGCCAAGCGTTCGGCCTGGGCCTTGGTGTCGTAAACCGTCTGTGCGCCTGTGAACGTATCGCCATACGCCATCACCAAGGTGCCGTCTGCGCCAGCGCGCTGGATTTTGGGCTTGTGACCACTGCCACCGGTGCTCACGGCGATCTCGGGTTGCAGCGTGATGACGGTGGCCGCCACCGCAGCGGTTGCGACCCCGATGGCGGTCAATGGCCACAGGTGTTTTTTCTGAAATTTCATGTGTGTCTCCTGACCGTCTCCGGTCCCAACGTTGAAGAAAACTACCTTTTTGCGGAGGGCTTCTTTTGTCTGATAGATCTCTCAGATGAATACCCTCCGGAGTTCAGTATCAGTTTGGTTCGTCCATTCCAAGGTTGATCTGCATCAACTCCCGGGCAGGAGGGCTTAGGCGCCTAAGCTTGGAACTTTTGGGAAGGTTTTTTTGTGGCCTTTGGACCCCTTTGGCCTATGTTGCTGGTTCAACGTCATGGCAAAAGCAACCACCATCCGATGAGGGCTGTTGCTTTTCTGGCGTGGCTTCGAGCAACTGCATCCACCCACTTTCTGGTGAGCAGACCCTCGGCGCTTTGGCCGACCTTTTTGACTCGGCTTGCCAAGGCGCTGCCCGTGCGGCACACCTGGGCAGATACCCGGTGCTGTTCACCTGCTGTGCAGCCCGGCGGCGGTGGCCACACCACAACTGAGACAATCCGCCCCGTGCTTCAAATCCTGCTCGTCACCTTTCCCTTCTTCGCGCTGGTGCTGGCGGGTTATGTCGCGGCCCAGCGGCGCTTGTTGCCGCTGGAAGCGATTCCTGGGCTCAACGGCTTCGTGCTGTTCTTTGCCCTGCCGTGCATGCTGTACCGGTTCGGTTCCACCACGCCCATCGCCGAGCTGCTGGACGCGTCGGTGGCGGGCGTCTACCTGCTCTGTGCGCTGGTGATGGTGGCCTTTGCGGTGGCCATGACGATGAACAGCCGCATCCGCTGGAACGATGCGTCGCTCGGCGCGCTGGTGGCGGCGTTCCCCAACTCCGGCTTCATGGGCGTGCCGCTGCTGGTGGCCTTGCTGGGGCCGGCCGCCGCGGGGCCGACCATCCTGACCATGTTGCTGGACATGGTGGTCATCAGTTCCTTGTGCGTGGCGCTTTCGCGGCTCGACGAAGGCGAAGGCCATGGCCGCGCCGCCATGATCGACGCCGGCAAAAAAGCGCTCAAAGGCGTGGCCACCAACCCCATGCCCTGGGCCATCCTGCTGGGGGCGGTGGCCTCGTTCTACCAATTCCGCCTGCCCGGCCCGGTGGAAAAAACCGTCTGGCTGCTGGCCGATGCGGCCTCGCCGGTGGCGCTGTTCACCATCGGGGCGGTGCTGGCGCGTTCGCAGATCCAGTCCAGCCACCCCATGCCGGTGAGCGATTTTCTGCCGGTCGCGCTGATGAAGCTGCTGCTGCACCCGCTGCTGGTGCTGGCGGTGGGCACGGCGGCGATCCAGCTCGGCCTGCCGCTGGACCCGTTTGCCCTCACGGTGATGGTGCTGGTCGCGGCCCTGCCCAGCGCCAGCAACGTGTCGCTGCTGGCCGAGCGCCTGGGCGCCGACAACGGCCGCATCGCGCGCATCATTCTGGTGACGACGGCGGCCGCCTTCTTCACCTTCTCGGGCGCCGTGGCCTTGCTCACCTGAGCGCCCACCGCGCACCCCGGCCCTGGTCCGGCCGGATGGACCTGGGTGGCAATATCAGCCATCAATCATGTTGCGCCGCCGCATAGGTGTTGACTATGCATTGCATACCCACAATCAACTCGACCGCGCCCTGGGTCGCGCCTAAAGTGCGACTCCGTTCACACAACGGAGACCTGTCATGAACTTTGAGGCTTTGATGGCAGAGGTGCTGGAGCGCCTGGCCGCCATGGCGCTGGCGAGCTGACACCGGTCACCCGAACGATCCGCAACCCCGATCAACCCCCAGGAGACCCCCATGAGCAACACCGCATCCGAAGCCAAGTGCCCGTTCCATGCCGCCGGTGGCGTGCGCGCGACCCACGGCGCCCAGTCCAATGCCGACTGGTGGCCGAACCAGCTCAACCTGTCCATCCTGCACCAGCACCAGCCGGTGTCCAACCCGATGGACCCGGACTTTGATTACGCCGAAGCGTTCAAAAAGCTCGACTACGCGGCCATGAAGAAAGACCTGGCCGCGCTCATGACCAACAGCCAGGACTGGTGGCCCGCCGACTACGGCCACTACGGCGGCCTGTTCATCCGCCTGGCCTGGCACGCCGCCGGCACCTACCGCACGGCCGACGGCCGCGGTGGCGCCAACACCGGCAACCAGCGCTTTGCCCCGCTCAACAGCTGGCCCGACAACGGCAACCTCGACAAGGGCCGCCGCCTGCTCTGGCCCATCAAGCAGAAATACGGCAACGCGATTTCCTGGGCCGACCTGTTCATTCTGTGCGGCAACGTGGCCATGGAAACCATGGGCTTCAAAACCTTCGGTTTCGGCGGTGGCCGGGCCGACACCTGGGCGCCGGAAGAAGACATCTTCTGGGGCGCTGAAAAAGAGTGGCTGGCCACCAGCGACAAACCCAACAGCCGCTACAGCGGCGACCGCGTGCTGGAAGCGCCGCTGGGTGCGGTGCAGATGGGCCTGATCTACGTGAACCCGCAAGGCCCGGACGGCAACCCCGACCCGGTGCTCTCGGGCAAAGACGTGCGCGAGACCTTCGCCCGCATGGCCATGAACGACTACGAAACCGTGGCCCTGGTGGCCGGCGGCCACACCTTCGGCAAGATGCACGGTGCCGGCCCGGCGGAGCTGGTGGGTGTTGAGCCCGAAGGCGCGCCGCTGGAAGAGATGGGTTTCGGCTGGATCAACAAACACGGCACCGGCAAGGGCGGCGACACCACCACCAGCGGCTTTGAAGGCGCCTGGAAACCCAACCCCACGAAGTGGGACATGGGCTACTTCAAGGTGCTGTTCAAGTACGAGTGGAAGAAGATGACCACCGCTGCTGGCGCCATCCAGTGGGAAGCGCAAAACGTCGACCCCGAGGACATGAT
>JALOSH010000468.1 GCA_025458545.1 Hydrogenophaga sp. | reverse complement strand
AGGGTGATGCGGGCCTCGTCGCCCTGCGTCACCACGGCCAGGGCAATGTCGCGCGTGAGCAGGCCGTGGTGGCGGCACCAGCGCTTGAGCGCCACGCCCAGCGTCGGGGCCGAGAGTGAGGCGCGGGCCAGCAGGCCGTAGCTGCCCCAGGGCAGCGGGCGGCTGAACCAGCCCAGGGCTTCGTCGTCCAGCGCCTGCATGGCGGCGGCGGACAGCCACTCCATCTGCAGCGCGGTGATGCGGGCGCCCGCTCGTGTCAGATCGGCTGGCGCGATTTGTGCGGCCGCCAGTGCCCCCTGGGGCGACAGGCCTCGCAGCTCGAAGGCGTGCACGATCGCCTTGACGAAGGCCATGGGCGTGGCGGCGACCAGCGGGCGGGCAGTGGCGGAAGCGGGGCGTGCGCGGGGCATGGCTCAGAGTCTGCCATGGATGGCACGATTTGTGACCTGCTTGCCTGCCCGTGCACCGGGCAGGCGGGCTATGCTGCGACCTGGATTCCGCCTTGAAGCCAGAGGAGACACCCATGGACCACGCAAGCCACGCGGCACCGAGCCAGGTACCGAGCCAAGCAGCGGGCCGCACCGACGTGCCCCTGATCGAAGAGACCATTGGCGCTTTCTTCGACGCCATGGCCGCGCGCCAGCCGCAGCGCGAGGCGCTGGTGAGCGTGCACCAGGGCCGGCGCTACAACTACGCCGCGCTGGCGGCCGAGGTCGACCGGCTGGCCAGTGCGCTGCTGGGCCTGGGTCTGCGGCCGGGCGACCGCATCGGCATCTGGTCGCACAACAACGTGGAATGGGTGCTGATGCAGCTGGCCACGGCCAAGGTTGGCCTGGTGCTGGTGAACATCAACCCCGCCTACCGCACGGCCGAGCTGGAATACGCGCTCAACAAGGTCGGCTGCAAGGCCCTGGTGGCCATGGCGCAATTCAAGACCAGCGACTACCTGGGCACGCTGCGCGAGTTGGCGCCCGAGCTGGCCAGCTCAGCACCCGGAGCGCTGCAGGCCGCACGCCTGCCCGAACTGCGCACCGCTGCGCACCGTGGCCTGGATCGACGTGGCGGGCGAGGGCGCCGAGCAGCCGGGCATGCTGCGCTTCTCCGCGCTGCTGGCGCGCGGTCAGGTGGGCGATGCGCGCGTGGCACAGGCGGCGGCGGGCCTGTCGCCGAACGACCCGATCAACATTCAGTTCACCAGCGGCACCACCGGCTTCCCCAAGGGTGCGACGCTGACCCTCCTCAACATCCTGAACAACGGCTTCTTCATCGGCGAGTGCATGAAGCTCACACCGGACGACCGGCTGTGCATCCCCGTCCCGCTGTACCACTGCTTCGGCATGGTGCTGGGCAACCTGGCCTGCTTCACGCACGGCAGCACCGTGGTCTACCCCAGCGATGCGTTCGACCCGCTGGCCGTGCTGCAGGCGGTGCAGGCCGAGCGCTGCACCGGCCTGCACGGCGTGCCGACCATGTTCATCGCCGAGCTGGACCACCCGCGTTTCAGGGAGTTCGACCTGCACACCCTGCGCACCGGCATCATGGCCGGCTCGCCCTGCCCGGTGGAAGTGATGAAGCGGGTGCAGGCAGACATGCACATGCGCGAGGTGACCATTGCCTACGGCATGACCGAGACCAGCCCGGTGAGCTGCCAGAGCAGCACCGACACGCCGCTGGACAAGCGCGTGTCCACCGTGGGGCTGGTGCAGCCGCACCTGCAGATCAAGATCGTCAACCCCGAGACCGGCGAAACCGTGCCGCGCGGCGAGCGCGGCGAGTTCTGCACCAAGGGTTACTCGGTGATGCACGGCTACTGGGGCGACCCGGCCAAGACGCGCGAAGCCATCGACGCCGACGGCTGGATGCACACCGGCGACCTCGCCACCATGGACGACGAGGGCTACGTCAACATCGTCGGCCGCATCAAGGACATGGTGATCCGCGGCGGCGAGAACATCTACCCGCGCGAAATCGAAGAATTCCTCTACCGCCTGCCGCAGGTGCAGGACGTGCAGGTGGTCGGCGTGCCCGACCTCAAGTACGGCGAAGAGCTGTGCGCCTGGATCATCGTCAAGCCCGGCCAGACGTTGGATGAAGACACCGTGCGCGCCTTCTGCAAAGGGCAGATCGCGCACTACAAGGTGCCGCGCTACATCCGCTTCGTGGACGCCTTCCCGATGACCGTGACCGGCAAGATCCAGAAGTTCAAGATCCGCGATGCCATGAAGGACCAGCTGGGGCTGGCCGAAGCCAAAACAGCCTGAAATGAAACGCCCCCCTGCGCCGCTTCGCGTCTTCTCCCGTTGGGGGACCACGCCTGTGGCCCGGCCAAGCCGGTTCCACCGCGTGTGCTGGACGGTGCACACAACCCTCCCTCATTTGGGTAATTGATATGACGACCCTCCACACGAAACTCAACGCCCGCTCCGCCGACTTCCAGGCCAACGCCGCCGCCATGCGCGCCGTGGTCGACGATCTGAAGGTGCAGATCCAGAAAGCCACGCTGGGCGGTGGCGACGCGGCCCGCGCCAAACACACCGCGCGCGGCAAGCTGTTGCCGCGCGACCGCGTGCAGATGCTGCTGGACCCGGGCACGCCCTTCCTCGAACTCAGCCCCATGGCCGCGCACGCTATGTACAACGGCGACGCGCCCTGCGCCGGCGTCATCGCCGGCATCGGTCGCGTCAGTGGCGTGGACTGCATGATCGTCTGCAACGACGCCACGGTGAAGGGCGGCACCTACTACCCGCTGACGGTGAAGAAGCACCTGCGCGCGCAGGAGGTGGCGCAGCAGAACCAGCTGCCCTGCATCTACCTGGTGGACTCGGGCGGCGCCAACCTGCCGAACCAGGACGAGGTCTTCCCCGACCGCGACCACTTCGGCCGCATCTTCTTCAACCAGGCCAACATGAGCGCCCAGGGCATCGCGCAGATCGCGGTGGTC
>JALOSH010000095.1 GCA_025458545.1 Hydrogenophaga sp. | reverse complement strand
GCCAGCAGCGCGTTGGTGAGCGCGCGACCGGTGAGGAACTCCATCGACAGGTAGTACACGCGTTTGGCGTTGCTGTCCTGCGACACGGCGATGGTTTCGCGCCAGCGGTGCATGGTGCGGTCGCGCACCGCGTGGAACAGCGCGAACAGCCAGTCGCGCCGGGTCGCCGAGCGCAGGTCTTTGCCGACCGCGTAGACCAGCCGGTTGGCGATGGACTTGCGCAGCGCGGCGACGCTGTTGTCGAGGTGGTCGTATTCAAACGGGGCGGTGGCGGTGCCGACGGTGGGGATGAGCAGGGTGTTGGGCATGGTGCGGTCCGGGTGTCGGTGAGGGTGTGGATGGTTCAAGCAGAAGCTGTGCCACGGGGCATGGCGCGGGCTTGCTGGTAGACCTGCAGGTAGGCGCTGGCGGCACGTGCCCAGTCAAAGCGCAGCGCCATGGCGTGTTGTTGCACCGCCAGCCAGTCGGCCGGGCGGCGCTGCAGCGCAAAAGCGCGCCGCATGGCGCCGCTGAGGCCGGGCACGCTGAGTTCGTGGAACACAAAGCCGCTAGCGCTGCCGTCGTCCAGGTTTTCCAGGCTGCAGTCGGTCACGGTGTCGGCCAGTCCGCCCACGTACCGCACCAGGGGGAGTGTGCCGTAGCGCAGGCCGTAGAGCTGCGTCAGGCCGCAGGGTTCGAAGCGCGAGGGCACCAGGATCACGTCGGCCCCGGCGATCACGCCGTGCGACAGCGCTTCGTCGTAGCCGATGTGCACCGCCACCTGACCCGGGTGGCGCTGCGCGCAGGCCTGCAGGGCCGCCACGATCGGCGCGTCGCCGGTGCCCAGGACCACCAGCTGGCCACCGCGTTGCACCAGCTCGTCCACCACCTCGGGCAGCAGGTGCAGGCCTTTCTGTTCGGTCAGTCGGCTCACCACGCAGAACAGCAGCGCGTCGGGTCTGGCCTGGAGCTTCATGGTGTTCTGCAGCCGTTGCTTGGCGGTGGCTTTGCCCTGCAGGTGATCGGCGTCGAATCCGGGTTGCACCAGCGGGTCGGCGGCGGGGTTCCAGACCGCGTCGTCCACGCCGTTCAGGATGCCGTGCAGCACCGCCTGGCGTTTGCGCAGCACGCCATCAAGCCCGCAGCCCTGCTCGGGCGTGGTGATCTCGCGCGCGTAGCTCGGGCTTACCGTGGTGATGGCGTCGCTGAACTTCAGCCCGGCCTTCATGAAGCTGATCTGGCCGTGGAATTCCAGCCCGTCCATGTGGAACAGTGCGTCGGGCAGGCCCAGTCGCTCGCGCAGACCCGGCGGGAACACCCCCTGGTAGGCGAGGTTGTGGATGGTGAACACGGTGGCCGGCAGTGCGGCGCCGGCCTGGCCCAGCTGGTGCAGGTAGGCGAAGGCCAGGCCGGTGTGCCAGTCGTGGCCGTGCACCACGTCGGGGCGCCAGTGGCTGTCCAGCCCGGTGCCGAGCAGGGCGGCCGCCCAGCCCAGCCAGGCGAACTGTTCGGCCGCGTCGGGCCAGGGCTGGCCGCTGGCGTCGTGGTAGGGGTTGCCCGGGCGGTCAAACAAGCCCGGCGCGTGCAGCAGCCACACCGCTTGCCCGTTGGCGGTGATCACCCCGCGTTGCAGCCAGGGCGTGGGGCCGCTGACGGTGTGGGCCTGCGGACCCAGACCGAGCGGCAGCCCACCGCTGCCACCCGCGGGCACCAGCAAGGTGGGGCCCTCGGGCGTGACCCCGGCCACCACGTCGGGAAACGCCGGCAGCAGCAGACACACCTCGGCCCCCTGCGCCGCCAGCGCCGGCGGCAGGCCCGCGCTCACGTCGGCCAGCCCGCCCGTCTTGAGCAGCGGATAGACCTCGGAACACACGTAAAGGACTTTGGGTGAATTCATGCAGCGAGAGATATAGAAAGCAGAAGGCGAGAAAGCAGAAGGCGAGAGGCTTGGCGGCTCGGACCGAAGGGCAGTTGACCCAGACGCACCGCGGAACCGGCTTCGCCGGGCCGCCAGTGCGGTCCCCCTTTCAAGGGGGAAGCCGCGTCAGCGGCGCAGGGGGTTATTCCAAAGCCATCAGCATCGCCCGCGTCACCAACACCACACCGCTGTCGGTGCGGTAGAAGCGGCGCGCGTCTTCGGCGGCATCAAAGCCGATCTGCATGCCCTCGGGGATCACACAGCCGTTGTCGATCACCACCTTGCGCAGCTTGCAGCCGCGACCCACGTCCACCTCGGGCAGCAGCACGGCTTCATCGACCTCTGCGAACGAATGGATGTGGACCTTGGAGAACAGCACCGAGCGGCGCACCGAGCCGCCCGAGATGATGCAGCCGCCGGAGACCAGCGAGTCCACCGCCATGCCGCGGCGACCGTCGTCGTTGAACACGAACTTGGCCGGTGGCAACTGCTCCTGGTAGGTCCAGATCGGCCAGTCGCGGTCGTACATGTCGAGCTCGGGCAGGGTGCCGGTGAGGTCCAGGTTGGCGGCCCAGTAGGCGTCCACCGTGCCCACATCGCGCCAGTAGGCGGGTGCCTCGGGTGCGCTTCTCACGCACGACAGGCCGAACGGATGCGCCACGGCCTGGCCATCGGCCACCATGGCGGGGATCACGTCTTTGCCGAAGTCGCGGCTGGAGTCGGGCGTAGCGGCATCCTTTTCGAGCGCGGCAAACAGGGACTGGGCGTCGAACACGTAGATGCCCATGCTGGCCAGCGCCACCCCGGGTTTGCCGGGCACGGCGGGCGGGTGTTCGGGCTTCTCCAGAAAGTGGGTGATCTGGCGCAGGTCGTCGATCGCCATCACACCGAAGGCGCTGGCCTCTTCAATCGGCACTTCGATGCAGGCCACGGTGCACCGCTTGCCCCGCGCCACGTGGTCGGCGATCAGTTCGGCGTAGTCCATCTTGTAGATGTGGTCGCCCGCTAGGATCAGGATGTACTCGGGCTTGTGCGCGCGCAGGATGTCCAGGTTCTGGTACACCGCGTCGGCCGTGCCGAGGTACCAGCTCTCGTCGTCCATGCGCTGCTGCGCGGGCAGCAGGTCGATGAACTCGTTGAACTCGTTGCGCAGAAAACTCCAGCCACGCTGCAGGTGGCGCAGCAGGCTGTGCGACTTGTACTGCGTCAGCACCCCGATGCGGCGCACGCCCGAGTTCAGGCAGTTCGACAGCGCGAAATCGACAATGCGGAACTTGCCGCCGAAGTACACCGCCGGTTTGGTGCGCCGGTCGGTCAGCGCCTTCAGCCGCGAGCCTCGGCCGCCCGCCAGCACCAGGGCGATGGTGCGTTTGGCCAGGTACTGGGGGGTGTTTTTGTGGTCCATGCTTGTCTCCTGTTGTGTTGGGCGTGCGGAATCATGGGTAAGGGTGGCGTCCGTGTGCACGGGTCATGGCGCCGAGCCGGTCGGCGGGTTCGGGCCCCACCTGGCTCCAGTCGAAACGCCACTCCCAGCAGCCGGTGGCCAGGCCGGGGGTGTTCATGCGGTGGCGGGTGTCCAGACCGAGCACGTCCTGGAACGGCACCACCAGCGTGTTGGCCACCGACATCGACAGTGCGTTGATCAGCGTCCAGTGCGGTTCGGTGTCGACACACTGGCCCAGGTAAGCGCGTGCCGCCGTTTTCTCGCCAGCGGGCGCGCTGTGCCACCAGCCCACCGTGGTCTCGTTGTCGTGTGTGCCGGTGTAGGCCACACAGGCACGCTCCAGGTTGTGCGGCAGGTAGGGATTGGTCGGTCCGCCGCCAAAGGCAAACTGCAGGATGCGCATGCCGGGAAATCCGCAGGCCTCGCGCAGGGCGGTCACCTCGGGTGTGATCAGGCCAAGGTCTTCGGCAATGATGGGCAGCGGGCCCAGCTCGTCTTCGATGGCCTTGAAAAACGCCAGCCCGGGGCCGGTTCGCCACTGGCCGGCCACGGCGGTGGGCTCGCTGGCGGGGATTTCCCAGTGCGCCTCGAAACCACGGAAGTGGTCGAGCCGCACCACGTCCGACTGCTCGAACAGGTGGGTGAGCCGGTCTTTCCACCAGCGAAAGCCGTGGTGTGCCATGGACTCCCAGTTGTAGAGCGGGTTGCCCCAGCGCTGGCCGGTGGGGCTGAAGTAGTCGGGGGGCACACCGGCCACCACAAAGGGTTCCATCTGCTCGTCGAGCAGGAACTGGTCGGCATGGGCCCAGACATCTGCGCTGTGGTGCGCCACGAAGATTGGTGCGTCGCCCACGATCTGTACGCCGCGTTCGCGCGCATAGCCGCGCAGCGCCTGCCACTGCACCCAGAAGCGCCACTGCACAAAACGCCAGAAACCGAGTGCGTGCGCCGACTGTTCGCGCACCGCGTCCAGCGCGGCCGGATCGCGCCGGGCCAGCGCTTCAGGCCAGAGCGACCAGGGGCCGCCGTGGCGTTCGTCCAGCACCATGAAGAGCGCGTAGTGATCGAGCCAGTGCGCGTGTTGGGCGCAGAACTCGGCCAGTGCTTCGCGGCAGATATCGGTCGCGCGTTGGCTGAAGCCGTCCCAGGCCTTGCGCAGGCAGGCCATGCGGTACGGCGCCACGCGCTCGAAATCGCAGCGGTGGTGGTCGAAGCCCTTGCGCGCCATCCAGGGCAGCCAGCCCTGTTGCACCAGGTCGTCCAGGTCCACCATGAGCGGGCTGCCGGCGAAGGCCGATACGCTCTGGTAGGGCGAGTTGCCGGGACCGGCGGGCGAGAGCGGCAGGATTTGCCAGAACGTCTGGTCGGCCGAGGCGAGCCAGTCCACAAAATGGCGCGCGGCGGGGCCGAGGTCGCCCGATCCGTGCGGGCCCGGCAGGCTGGTGATGTGCAGCAACACACCGCTGCTGCGGCGCGCGAGGATGTCTTGGGGCGTGGTGTTCATGGCGTGTTGCGTGGCTTGGGCATCAGCCTTGCAAGGTCTGGACCAGCACCACCATGCCCGGTTCGTTCAGCCCATAGACACCGGTGCACACTGGCGTGCTGGCGCCATCGGTCGCGACCAGGGCGCGGGCGCTGTCCAACCGCAGCGACCAGGGCCCGGGGGGCAAGGTCAGGGGCGTGGGGCCGTGGCCGGCGTGCCAGACGATCAGCAATTGCTCGGTGGCGGCCCGTCCGGATTCGCCCGCCGTGATCAACGCACCCAGGGTGCGGTGATGCTGGCTTTGCCAGGCCGCGAACGAGGGCGAGCGGCCGTTCACGTCGAGCCAGGCGATGTCGGCCGGGCCGCCGTGCGCAGGCGGCTGGCCGGTGAACCAGCGCGGCTGTCGCAGGCCGGGGTGCTGTCGGCGCAGCGCCGCCAGACCGGCCACAAAGTCGGCCAGATGGGTGTCTGCCCGCGCCCAGTCCAGCCAGGTGATGGCGTTGTCCTGGCAGTAGCTGTTGTTGTTGCCTCGCTGGCTGTGACCGATCTCGTCGCCGGCCAGCAGCTGCGGCGTGCCCTGGGCACAGAACAGCGTGGCCAGCAGCGCGCGGCGCCACAGGCCGCGCAGGTGCTGCACGGCGGGGTCTTCACTGGCGCCTTCCACGCCGCCGTTGGCGCTCAGGTTGTGGCTGTGGCCGTCGCGGTTGTCCTCGCCGTTGGCGGCGTTGTGTTTCTGGCTGTAGGCGGTGAGGTCGGCCAGGGTGAAGCCGTCGTGCGCGGTCAGCAGGTTGACGCTGGCGGTGGGCAGGCGGCCCTGGCGGCGGAAGCGGTCGCTGCTGGCGCAGACCCGGTTGGCCAGCTCGCCGCGCGTGGCCGGGTGGCCGAGCCAGAAGGCGCGCACACCGTCGCGGAAGCTGTCGTTCCATTCCAGCCAGCCGGGCGCGAAGCCGCCCAGGTGGTGGCCGTTGGGGCCGATGTCCCAGGGCTCGGCGATCAGGCGCACGTTGCGCAGCACCGGGTCTTGCTGCAGCGCACTGAGCAGGGCGGCGTGGGCATGGAAGCTGTGGCCGAGCGCGGCCACACGGCCGAGCGAGACCGCGAGGTCGAAACGGAAACCGTCCACGCCGTAGGCCTGCACCCACCAGCGCAGGCTGTCCGTCACCCACTGGATCACGCGCGGCTCGCTCAGGTTGAGGCTGTTGCCACAGCCGCTGAAGTTGTGCGGTACGCCGTGCTCGCCCATGGCGTACCAGCTGTTCTGGCCGAGACCGCGCCAGCTCAGCGTGGGGCCGTCGGGATCGCTTTCGGCGGTGTGGTTGAACACCACGTCGAGCACCACCTCGATGCCTGCGCGGTGCAGCGCATCGACCATGGCGCGGAACTCGGCGCGCACGGCCGCAGATTCGTTTGCGTTCGACGGGTCGGCGCTGTCGGTGGCGGCCGCGTAGCCGGGCTCGGGCGCAAACGCGTTCAGCGTGTTGTAGCCCCAGTGGTTCGTGAGGCCGCGCGCCAGCAGGTGGCGTTCGCTGATGTGCTGGTGCACCGGCAGCAGGCAGACGGTGGTGACACCCAGGCGCTGCAGGTGGGCGAGCACGGCGGGGTGGGCCAGCGCCGCATAGCGGCCGCGCTGCGCCTCGGGCACCTCGGGGTGCAGGCGGGTCAGCGCTTTCACATGGGCCTCGTAGATCACCACCCGGTCGTCCGCCACAGCGGGGCGCGGCGCGATGGCCTGGCCAGCGGCCAGCTCGGCGGCGGTGTCCAGCACCACGCACTTGGGCATGGCCGCGCTGTTGTCTTGCGGGTCGGGCTGGTGTTCATGCCAGGCTTGTGTCGGCTCCAGCGGATTGCTCACGGTGTGACCGGCCTGCAGCGCCAGCCGTTCGGTACCGCCCACCAGGGCGAGCGCCCAAGGGTCGAGCAGCAGGCGCGCTGGGTTGAAGCGCTGACCGCCCTCGGGGTTCCAGGGCCCATGCGCTCGCAGGCCGTACAGCTGTCCGGCGGCCAGCCCCGGTGCAAAGCGCGACCAGAGGCCGTTGCCCACCGCGTCCAGCGCCAGCCGCCCGGTGGAGACTTGTTGCGCATCGAACAGCTCCACCTCGATCACGGTGGCCTCGGGGGCCCAGACGCTGAAGCGGACACCGCCGTGACCCGGCTGCTGGTGCAGGTGTGCGCCCAAGGCCGGCGCGAAGACCGCCCTGTTCATGCGCTCGCGGGCTCCGGCTGAAACCACAGAACCGCCAGTGGCGGCAGGGTGAGGTTGGCTGACCAGGCCTGACCGTGCAAGGGCAGCGCCTCGGCCATCACGCGGCCGTGGTTGCCCAGGTTGCTGCCGCCGTAGTGGCCCGAATCGGTGTTGAGCACCTCGCGCCAGGCGCCGTCGTGTGGCAGGCCGATGCGGTAGGCGTGGCGCACCACCGGCGTGAAGTTGGCGACCACCACCACCGTGTCTTCGAGCTGGCGGCCATAGCGCACGAAGGCCAGCACCGACTGGTCGGCGTCGTCCACCACCAGCCACCGGAAAGCGTGCGGGTCGGTGTCGCGCGCGTGCAGCGCGGGCCCTGCGGCGTAGCGGTGGTTGAGGTCGCGCACCAGTTGCTGCACGCCCGCGTGCGCCGGGTCGCCGAGCAGGTGCCAGGGCAGTTCACCGTCGTGGTTCCATTCGGTGGGCTGGGCCAGCTCGGCGCCCATGAAGAGCAGCTTCTTGCCCGGGTGCGCGTACATCCAGGCGCAGAGCGCGCGCAGGTTGGCGAGCTGCTGCCAGCGGTCGCCGGGCATCTTGCCCAGCAGCGA
>JALOSH010000467.1 GCA_025458545.1 Hydrogenophaga sp. | reverse complement strand
ACGTGGATCTGCAGGCCCGAGCAGAGCTGGCCGACGTGTTTGTGGAAGGTCGGCTCGAAGAAACACTCGCGCAACACGCAGCCCTGGGTCCATTGCGGTGCGATGCGGCGCATGTCGGCCAGCAGGCGGCGCGCGTCGATGCCGGGCGCGCCGAACAGTTCCAGCGGGCGGGTGGTGCCGCGGCCTTCGCTGAGGGTTGTGCCTTCGAGCATCACGGTGCCCGCGTAGGCGCGCGCCATCCAGAGGTTGGCGGCATTGGGGCTGGGGTTGACCCAGGTGCGCTCCAGCGGCCAGCCGAAGCCCGGACCGTTGTCGGGCTCCCAGCCGTCCATGGTGATGACGCGGTACTCCACTTCGAGCTTGAGCTGGGCGATGAACCAGTGGCCGAGTTCGCCCATGGTCATGCCGTGGCGCATGGGCATGGGGCCGGCGCCCACAAAACTTTCCCAGCCCTCGCGCAGCAGCGTGCCCTCCACCGGGCGGCCAGCGGGGTTGGGGCGGTCCAGCACCCAGACCGCTTTGCCGTGCTGCGCGGCGGCTTCGAGCACGTAGCGCAGCGTGGTGATGAAGGTGTAGATGCGGCAGCCGAGGTCTTGCAGGTCCACCAGCAGCACGTCGAACGTATCCATCATCGCGTCGGTGGGACGGCGCACGGTGCCGTAGAGGCTGAACACCGGGATGCCGAGGCGCGGGTCGAGGTAGTCGGGTGACTCGACCATGTTGTCCTGCTTGTCGCCGCAGCGAATGGGTCAGATCGCGCGTGACCGACGCTGGGTGGGCCAGCAGAGCGACGCGGCGACCGGCCAGCGGGGCGCGCAGCGCCGGGTCTTCGAGGAATCGTTCGAGGCCGAATTTCATGGAGTGGTGGCAGAAGAGAGCAGGGTGGGCAGTTCGGGCAGGCGTTGCCAGCCGCCGCGGTGGTGGAAGTCGGGGCGTGCGGTGGGGTGCTGCAGCGCCCAGTAGCTGAGCTGGCCGTCGGTGGTTTCGATCACCGCTGTCAGGCCGATGTCCCAGGCCACGGCAGGATCGGGCAGGGCATGCAGCGGCAACCAGGCCTGCAGGCACAGCTGGTCGCTCCCGAGGTGCAGCTCGATCGTCGGCGAGACTTGGACTTGAGCCGCTTCGGCGACGGTGTCGCGCTGGCGTTCGGCGCTGAAGCGGTAGGCCGCCCACTGACCCGATGGCGAGAAGTTGAACTCGCGGTACGCCGCATCGCCGGTTGTGCCGACGAAGGCTTCGAAGCAGGTGTGTTGCCACAGGCCATCCGCCGGACCGTGGGGCATCGGGGTGGGCAGGCGCAGGCGGCCGATGTTGCCCAGCACCTCGTAGCTCAGCAGCAGGCCGGGGCCTGCGGTGCTGCCACCCGCTGCCAGGCTCACACCGATCTGCAACGGCAGGGCACAGGGATTGGCGGGGTGGCAGACCAGCCAGTGCTGTTCGGGGGCTGCTGGGGCCAAGGAAGTCGGGGCGTGTGTCACAGCCCCGTATTCTCTCAGGCCGAAGAGGGCTCGAAGTGGTGGCGGGAACGGTTGAGCAGCGCCACCAGCGACAGCATCACCGGCACCTCCACCAACACGCCGACCACCGTGGCCAGTGCCGCGCCGGAATGCAGACCGAGGAGCGAAATGGCGACAGCCACCGCCAGTTCGAAGAAGTTGGAAGTGCCGATCAGGCAGGCGGGCGCAGCAACGGCGTAGGGCAGCTTGAGCCAGCGCGCGCCGACGTAGCCAATGGCGAAGATGCCGTAGGTCTGAATCAGCAACGGGATCGCGATCAGGCCGATGATCAGTGGCTGGGCCACGATGGTCTCGGCCTGGAAGCCGAACAGCAGCACCACCGTCGCGATCAGGCCGACCACCGACCAGGGCTTGAGCTGTTTCACCCAGCCACTCACGGCGGTTTCTCCACCGCGCGAGCGCAGCCAGCGCCGCGTCAGCACACCGGCCACCAGCGGCAGCACCACATAGAGCAGGGTGGACAGCAGCAGCGTCTTCCAAGGCACGGTGAGGTCGGTCACGCCCAGCAGAAGAGCCGCGATGGGCGCGAAGGCGAACACCATGATGATGTCGTTCACCGAGACCTGCACCAGGGTGTAGTTGGGGTCGCCCTTGGTGAGCTGGCTCCACACGAACACCATCGCGGTGCAGGGCGCCACGCCCAGCAAGATCATGCCGGCGATGTATTCGTTGGCCGATTGCGGGTCGACCCAGTCGGCGAACAGGACACGGAAGAACAGCACGCCCAACGCCGCCATGGTGAAGGGCTTGATGAGCCAGTTGATCACCACGGTGAGCACCAGGCCCTGCGGCCGCTTGCCGACATCGCGCACCGCCGCGAAGTCGATTTGGATCATCATGGGATAAATCATCACCCAGATGAGCACCGCCACGATCCCGTTGACATGGGCGAACTCGATCGCGGCGATGGCCGCGAAGCTGGCCGGCGTCAGCAGACCCAGGCCCACGCCCGCCAGGATGCCCAGACCGACCCAGACCGTCAGATAGCGTTCAAAAAGTCCCATGGGGTGACGGTATCAGGCCGGGGCGGTCTGTTCCTGCCCGATCTTCTGCACCTCTTGCGTCAGCGCCAGGCGGCTGAGTTTGTCGATCGGCAGGCACATGAAGAGCGAGATGCGGCGCGAGAGCACGCTGAAGGCGTCGTTGAAGGCGCGGTGGATT
>JALOSH010000466.1 GCA_025458545.1 Hydrogenophaga sp. | reverse complement strand
CTGCACGGCTTCACGCCCGCGCGGGAGGTGCTGGGCGTGCTCGCTTTCATGATGCTGCTGCAAGAGCTGCTGGGCCCGCTGGTGACCCAGCGCGCGCTGCACGCCGCGGCCGAGACGCACGTCACCAAGGAATAGTCCATGCCGCTGGAACCCTTCAAAGCCTCGAAGTCGCTCACGCTGGGCGTGGAGCTGGAACTGCAGCTCGTCAACACCTACGACTTGGACCTGTCCAGCAGCGCCAACGATCTGCTGGAGCTGCTGCGGCGCAAGCCGTTCCCGGGCGTGGTCACGCCCGAGATGACCCAGAGCATGATCGAGATCGCGACCGACATCCAGACCGAGCACGGGCCGCTGCTGGTGCAGTTGCAGCAGATCCGCGACACGCTGGTCCATGCCGGCGATCGCCTCAACATCGCGCTGGCCGGTGGCGGCACCCACCCGTTTCAGCGCTGGTTCGAGCAGCGCATTTTTTCCAAGCCGCGCTTTCAGGAGCTTTCGGGTCTGTACGGCTACCTGGCCAAACAGTTCACCGTGTTCGGCCAGCATGTGCACGTGGGCTGCAGCTCGCCCGACGAAGCCCTGTTCCTGCTGCATTCGCTCAACCGGTACGTGCCGCACTTCATCGCCCTGTCGGCCTCGTCGCCGTTCTCGCAAGGGGTCGACACGCTGTTCGACTCGGCGCGGCTGAACTCGGTGTTTGCGTTTCCTTTGAGCGGTCGCGCGCCGTTCACGCTGAGCTGGGACGAGTTCGCGAACGTGTACTTCACCAAGATGGAGAGCACCGGTGTGGTCAAGTCCATGAAGGACTTTTACTGGGATATCCGGCCCAAGCCCGAGTACGGCACCATCGAGCTGCGGGTGTGCGACACACCGCTCACGGTGGAGCGCGCCGCCGGCCTGGCCTGCTACCTGCAGAGCCTGTGCCGCTACCTGCTGGAACGCAGCGAGCCGCCGCCCGCAGAAGACGATTACCTCGTCTACACCTACAACCGCTTCCAGGCCTGCCGCTTCGGGCTCGACGGCATGATGGTCAACCCCAAGACGCGCGAACAGATCAGCATCCGCGAGGACATCCTGGCCACGCTGCGCCTGCTCGGTCCGCACGCTGACGCCCTGAATGCGCAGGCCGCGCTCGATGAAATCGAGCGCACCGCAGCGCGCGATGGCAACCACGCCAGCTATCTGCGGCGCTGCTTCGCCGACAGCGGCAGCGTGCAGGGTGTGGTGGCCGCTGCGGTGGAAGCACTGCGGGGCTGAAAAGGCCGAAGCCAGCCCAGTGTCTGAGCGCTGGTGAGGGTGTACAGGAGGGAATTGGGGGGTGTTTTCAGCCCATCTGACGGCTTGTCAGGCAACTTCCTACAGCGCGAATGGCTGGGCGCCGACTTAACGTCTTGAAACGAAGCAAATACAGTTTGTGACATCGACAAACGATTTGTTTTCACCCCTTTTTTTCCCAGGACGCCACCATGAACACCCCCAGCAGCCTCAACCCCTTCGTTCTGATGCTCGACCCGGAAGCCGTGATCAGCGCCATGGAAAGCAGCCGCAACCTGCGCGGCCTGCGCCAACGCATTTGCCGCCCGCTGGACAAGCCGCTGATTCCCAAGACCCACACCATCGACCGCATCGCCCTGCGCGACTACGACGCCGCCATCGACGCCCTGCGCGACTACGACGCCGCCATCGACGCCGAGGAGTTCATGGATTCGGGCGTGGAGTACTACGCCGCGGCACAGCCGGCGCTGCGCTCGGTGCACTGATGGTCCACCCCCATCGCTTGCCCACTTCGTGTGGCCGCTCAGCCCCTCAAGGGGCAACGCCTGCAGCCCGGCAAAGCCGGTTCTGCGGCGTTCCCGGTTTCGGGCACGCACTCCGGATGTTGGATCACTTTGAAAAGCGCTTCCTGGTCAGCCCCAGCGCCAGCCAGAACGCGACCACGGTGTAGGCCATGGTCCATGAACAGGGGGCGCACCAGTTCCACCGCGTTGGTCAGCGGCAGCCAGTCTGACATCAGGCGCACCACCTCAGGCAACTGTTCGCGCGGAAAGAACACGCCGGACAGGAACATCATGGGTGTCAGGAACAGCGTGAAGTAGTAGGTGAAGAAGTCGTAGCCCTGGGCCAGGGCGTTGAACACCAGGGCGATGCACGAGAACGTGATGCCCACCCCCAGCAGCACCGGCCAGGCCAGCAGCAGCTTGGGCGAATGGCTGATGCCCAGCGCGAGCATCACGAGCATGATGGCGGTGACCGAGAACAGCGCCTTGAAACCGGCCCACAGCATTTCGGCCAGCACCACGTCGTCCAGGCTCACCGGCGCGTTCATGATGCCGTCCCATGTTTTTTGCACGTGCATGCGCGAGAACGCCGAGTACAGCGCCTCGAAGCTGGCCGCGTTCATGGCGCTCATGCAAATGCTGCCGCTGGCGAGGAACAGGATGTAGGGCACGGCTGCGCTGCCCTGTGGCGTGGTGACGCTCACCTGGCCCACCAGCGCGCCCATGCCGTAGCCGAACGCGACCAGCCACATCAGCGGCTCGGCGATGTTACCCACCAGGCTGGGGATGGCGAGCTTCTTCCAGACCAGCAGGTTGCGCAAAAAAACCGGCCACCAGCGCATCGACAGCCGAGGCGGCGCGAAGTGACCACCCCCCGCCGCGCTTCGCGCGACCCCCCAGGAGGGGGGCGCACCCTTCGGCCCGGCGAAGCCGGTTTCGTGGGTGCCCTGGGCAGATTCATTGCTTCCTGCTGCCTGTTTTCGGCTCGGGGTGTTCGTCAATTCATCCATCCTCTCTGATCTGACGCCCGGTCAGTTTCAAAAACAGGTCTTCCAGGTTCGCCGGGCGGTGCAGCGTGCGCAGTTGCGGATGCGCGCCCAGCGCGGCCAGCAGCGGCATGGCCTGTGCGGTGTAGAAAAACACCGTCTCGCCGCTCACCTCCAGCCGCGCGGCCAGCGCGCGCAACGGGGCGTGTTCTTCGGCCTGGGCCAGTGCGAGTGCGCCGTTGCCGTACACCTCCACCACGTCGGGCTCCAGGTGCTGCGCGATCAGTTCGCGCGGGCGGCCTTCGGCGATCTTGCGGCCATGGTCCAGCACCAGCAGACGTGTGCACAGGCGTTCGGCCTCGTCCATGAAGTGGGTGGTCAGCAAGATGCTTTTGCCTTGCTGCAGCAGCAGTTGCAGCCGCTCCCACATCAGGTGGCGGGCCTGCGGGTCCAGCCCGGTGGTGGGCTCGTCCAGCATCAGCAGCTGCGGGTCGTTCACCAGTGCCCGGGCCAGCGAAAGGCGCCGCTTCATGCCGCCCGACAGCTCGCCGGGCTTGGCGCTGGCCTTGTGAGACAGCGCGGCAAACTCCAGCAGCTGCGGAATGCGCGGGCGCAACTGGGCCACGCTCATGCCGAAGTAGCGGCCATACACCAGCAGGTTCTCGGCGCAGCTGAAGTCCGGGTCCAGCGTGTCCATCTGGCTCACCACGCCCAGCCGGGCCTTGATGGCCAGCGCGTCGCGCGGCATGTCCAGGCCAAAGGCGGTGATCGACCCGGTATCGGGCGCGGTCAGGCCCAGGCACATGCGGATGGTGGTGGTCTTGCCGGCCCCGTTGGGCCCGATCACGCCCAGGCACTCGCCCGGCGCGATGGTGAAAGACAGGTCGTTCACCACGGCCTGGTCGCCGTAGCGCTTGAACAGGTGCTGGCAGTGGAAGAGCGGTTCGGTCATGGGGCAACAGGGCGGGCTGAGCGCTGAGTGTGCCGCAACCCGACGCCTACAATCGGCGCCACTCTGTCACCCTCGCGAAGGCCCGCCCCGTGTCCCTGTTCGTCACCCTTCAACACCTGCTGCCCAAACAGGCGCTGACACAACTGGCGGGCCGCTTGGCCGGCTGGCAGGGCGGCAAGCTCACGC
>JALOSH010000094.1 GCA_025458545.1 Hydrogenophaga sp. | reverse complement strand
ATGGCCAACCCCGACCTGATCCTGCTCGACGAACCGAGCCTGGGCCTCTCGCCCAAGCTCACCAAAGAAATCTTCGAGATCGTGGTGCGCATCAACCGCGAACGCGGTACCACCATTCTGCTGGTCGAACAGAACGCCAACATGGCGCTCAACGCCGCCGACTACGGCTACGTGCTGGAGAACGGCCGCATCGTCATGGAAGACACCTGCGCCCATCTGCGCGAGAAGGACGACATCAAAGAGTTCTACCTCGGCATGAAAGAGGAAGGCGTGCGTGCCGACCGGCGCTGGAAGAAAAAGAAGAATTGGCGGTGAACACATGAGCTATCTCTGGGATCTCTCGGACATTCAGCCGGAAAACAAAATCGTCATGCAGGGCGAGACCATGCCCGCCATCTTCTGGAACGCGGTCAAGGCGCGCGGGCCGAACGTGTGGATGCGGCAAAAAAGCTTTGGCATCTGGCGCAGCTGGACCTGGCAGCAGACCGCCGACGCGGTGAGCGAGATCGCCAATGGCCTGATGGCGCTGGGCTTTCAGCCGCGCGAGACCGCCTCCATTCTGTCCAACACCACGGTGGAATGGGTGCTGTGCGACCTGGCGGTGCTGAGCGCGGGCGGCGTGTCCAACGGCATCTACCCCACCGACGCGGCCGAACAGGTCGAATACCTCTGCACCGACTCGCGCACCACGGTGCTGTTTGTGGAAGACGACGAACAGCTCGACAAGGCGCTGGAGGTGCGCGCGCGCCTGCCGCTGCTGAAGAAAATCATCGTCGAAGACATGGAAGGCCTGCGCGACCTGAACGATCCACAGGTCATCAGCCTGGCCGCGCTGCGCGAACTGGGCCGGGCGCATGCACAGCAGCACGCGGGCGAGTTGCAATCGCGCGTGGCCGGCTGCCAGCCCGACGACCTGGCCATCCTGGTCTACACCTCGGGCACCACCGGCCGCCCCAAGGGCGCGATGCACAACCACAAAGGTCTGGTCTACACCGTGCGCGGCTACAACACGCTGATCGCGCGCAGCGAGGCCGACGAGTGCATGTGCTTCCTGCCGCTGTGTCACATCGCCGAGCGCATGGGCGGCGAGTACTTCTCGCTCTACACCGGCGCCAAGCTCAACTTTGTCGAGAACCCAGAGACCGTGCCCGAGAACGTGCGCGAGATCGCGCCCACCGTGTTCACCGCCGTGCCGCGGGTGTGGGAAAAGTTTTACTCCGGCGTGATGATCACGCTCAAAGAAGCAAGCAAGCTGCAGCAAGCCGCCTACGGCTGGGCCATCGGTGTGGGCCAGCGCGTGGCCGATCACGTGCTCAAGGGCGAAGAAGTACCGGGCGGGCTCAAGCTGCAGTTCCGCGCCGCGCGCCTGCTGGTGCTGGACAACGTGCGCAAGCTCATCGGCATCCACCGTGCGCGCTTCCTGGTCACGGGCGCGGCGCCCATCTCGCCCGACCTGGTGCGCTGGTACCTGGCGCTGGGCGTGCCCATGCTGGAGGTGTGGGGCATGACGGAGACCTGCGGCGCTTCCACCGGCGTGCCCGCTGAACGCATGAAGCCCGGCAGCATCGGCCCGGCGGCGCAATACAACGAGGTCCGCCTCGATCCTCAGACTGGTGAGATCCTGGTGCGTGGCCCCAACGTGTTCGCGGGCTACCTGAACCTGCCCGACAAAACCGCCGAGACCATCGACGCCGACGGCTGGCTGCACACCGGTGACGTGGGCGTGGTGGACGAGGAAGGGTTTTTCCGCATCACCGACCGCATGAAAGACATCATCATCACCGCAGGGGGCAAGAACATCACACCCAGTGAGCTGGAGAACGAACTCAAGTTTTCACCCTACGTGACCGATGCCGTGGTGATCGGCGACAAGAAGCCCTACCTCACCGTGATCATCATGATCGACCAGGACAACGTGGAGAAGTTTGCGCAAGACCAGGACGTGCCGTTCTCCAACTACGCCAGCCTGACCCGCGCCCCCGAGGTGCAGGCGCTGATCCAGTCCGAGATCGACCGCGTGAACAAGAAATTTGCTCGCGTCGAACAGATCAAGAAGTTCTTCCTGCTCGACACCCAGCTCAGCGCCGAAGACGAAGAACTCACCCCGACCATGAAACTCAAACGCAAGCTGGTGCAGCAGAAGTACGCGCCCCAGATCGACGCGATGTACAGCTGAACCACACCCGTTCCCCATCCCGAATCAACCACAAGGAGACCAGCCAGATGAGCAAAAAACTACCCCTGATTGGCGCTGCCCTGCTGCTCGCCACCAGCGGCGCATGGGCGCAGTCACAAGGCGTCAGCAAGACCGAGATCGTGGTCGGGTCCATCCAGGATCTGTCGGGCCCGCTGGCCGGCTTTGGCAAGCAGATCCGCCTGGGCATGAACCTGCGCGTGGACGAAATCAACGAACAGGGCGGCGTGAACGGCCGCAAGCTCAAGCTGCTGGTCGAAGACTCGGGCTACGACCCCAAGCGCGCCGTGCTGGCCGCGCAAAAGCTGGTGAACCAGGACAAGATTTTTGCCATGCTCGGCCACCTGGGCACCGCTCAAAACATGGCCGCCATGCCGGTGCAGTTCCAGAAGAACGTGATCAACTTCTTCCCGGTGACCGCCGCGCGTGAAATGTACGATCCGTTTCACCGCCTGAAGTACGCCTTCGCCGCCACCTACTACGACCAGATGCGCATGGCCCTGCCCGGCCTGGTGAAAGAAAAAGGCGCCAAGAAGGTCTGCACCATGTACCAGGACGACGAGTTCGGCCTGGAGGTGGTGCGCGGCGCCAAGGAAGGCCTCAAGTCCATCGGCATGACCATGGCCGAAGAAACCACCTTCAAGCGTGGCGCCACCGACTTCGCCTCGCAAATGCAGAAGCTTGCGTCTGCCCAGTGCGACTTCGTGGTCCTCGGCACTATCATCCGCGAGACCATCGGTGGCATCGCCACCGCGCGCAAGATCGGCTTCAACCCCACCTTCATGGGCAGCAGCGCGGCCTACACCGACCTGATCCACAAGCTGGGTGGCCCGGCCATGAACGGCCTCTACGCCACCATGACAGTGCAGAACCCCTACACCGACGACGCTTCGCAGCCGGTGCGCTTCTGGGCCAACAAGTACAAGACCAAGTTCAACGAAGACCCCACCGTCTTCTCGGTCTACGGTTACACCATCATCGACACCTTTGCCAAGGCAGCCAGCAAGGCGGGCAACAACCTGACCACCGACAGCTTCATCAAGGCCATGGACACCCTGACCGTTCCGCCGGATATCTTTGGCAGCGCACCCGCCAGCTTCGGCCCGCAGAAGCGCCTGGGCAGCAACGCCTCGCGCATGTCGCAGATTACCGATGGCCGCTGGAAAGTGGTGTCCGACTACACCAAGAACTGAGTTCTAGCGTTACCGCGCCGCCTGCACCGTCAGGCCATGCGTGAAAGCCGCCGTGCCCTGTGCACCGGCGGCTTTTTTATGGGCTGTTCGCTGGCACACTCGCCCCGATGAACCCCATGAACGCCACCATGGCCGCCCTGCTCGCCGACGCCCTGCTCGCGCTGCACGTGGGCATCGTGCTGTTTGTGGTGGGGTTGCTGCCGCTGGTGCTGGCGGGCGGCTGGCGCGGTTGGCACTGGGTGCGCCACCGTGGCCTGCGGCTCACCCACCTGGGCCTGATTGTGTTCATCGCCGCCCAGGCGTGGCTCGGCCAGCTCTGCCCACTCACCGTGTGGGAACAAGACCTGCGCCGCGCCGCCGGGCAAGGCGGCTACACCGAGAGCTTCATCGAACACTGGCTCTCCAGGCTCTTGTACTGGGACCTGCCGTGGTGGGTATTCATTGCGGCTTACACCGGATTTGCGGGCCTGGTGGGGTTGGCCTGGTGGTGGGTTCGCCCCTGGTCAGGCCCCACCCGATGAAGACAGCACAGTGCCCAAAACGCTGTCGCAGGCAGCCGCACCCGAGCGATCGACACGGGACGCCAGACACACCACCGCTTCGAGGCGCCGCGCTGGCGGCCCTGAACAAAAACAACAACCATGTCCTCTGCCCATGATCTCTTCTTGCTCCCTTGAACACAGCCTGAACGCCGGCGTTCGGCTGAGCGTACGGCACCCGCGAGCGATGGTGACCGGCTGGTTGCTGCTGGCGCTGCTGTGTGCATGGCTGGTGGTTCGCAGTGGTGGCTCTGCGTTCGGCACCGACATCGAACGCACCGACGGCTCGGACTCGGTGCGCGCCGATGCCTTGATGCAGATCCACTGGCCACCCACCCGCGTGCCCGACCAACCGAACGAGGTTCTGGTGCTGCATTCCGATTCACTGTCGGTCGACGATCCCGGCTACGCCGCAGTGGCCACGGCGGTGGCGGAAAAGCTGCAGGCGCTCGGCACCGAAGTCATCGCTGGCGGCCGGAGCTTTTTCCTGGATGGCGATGCCAGCCTGGTCTCGGCCGACCGCCACACGACGCTGGTGCCACTGATCCTGGTCGACCCCCATCGCCATGCGCTCACCTTGCGCGATGCGGTGCGCGCAGCGGCAGGCGACGGGCCGGTGACGGTGACGCCAGTGGGTCCGTCCAGCATCGGCCTGGCCTACCGCGAACTGGCCGACAGCGACCTGAGCGCCGAACTCCGCATCGGTGTGCCTGCGGCCATCGTGGTGCTGCTGCTGGTGTTCGGCAGCGTGGTCGCCGCAGCCCTGCCGCTGCTGGTGGCGGCGGTGTCGATTGCCATTGCGCTCGCGCTGACGGTAATGGCGGCGCAGTTCATGCCGGTGTACTTTTTGGTGGTCAACATGGTGTTGATGATGGGGCTGGCCGTCGGCATCGACTACGCCCTGTTCTTGCTCGCGCGCTACCGCGAGGAGCGGCTGGCCGGAGCCACGGTGGAAGCCGCCGTGGAGCGCAGTGGCGAGAGCGCCGGTCATGCGGTGCTGTTTTCGGGGGCCACCGTGGTGGTCGCGCTGATCGGGCTGCTGCTGGTGCCCACCAACGTCTTCCGCGGGCTGGCGGCAGGGGCGATCGCGGCGGTGCTGGTGGCCATGCTGGCCTCACTGACCTTGCTGCCCGCCCTGCTGCGCCTGCTCGGCGATCGGGTCGACGCACTTCGCCTCCCCATTCCCCGGCGGTTCAGCGGCGGTGGCGCGGGCCTGGCGGGCCGCGCCGCGCAGGCTGCGGTGCGCCGCCCCTGGCTGGCGCTGGTGACCTCGATCAGCCTGTTGGCGCTGCTGGCGGCACCCGCGCTGCAGATGCGTCTGGGCTTTGCCGGCATCGAGACCTTGCCACCCCAGCTGGAGGCGCGCCAAGCCTTTGACCGTCTGCAGGCCAACTTTCGCATCGGTCTGGTGGCCGAAGCGGTGATCGTCGTCCGGGCGAAACCCGGGGCCGACCTGGCGGCCATCGATGCCGCAGTGGCCAGGCTGCGCGCCGGGCTCGCCACCGACACCGGCTTTCTGACCGACCTGACGCGCGAGCGGCGCAGTGACGAGGGCCGGATTCGGGTACTGGACGTACCACTACCCGGCGAGGCCGAGGGCGAAGCGGCGCTGCAAGCCATCACGCGACTGCGCACGACCTGGGTGCCGCAGGCGTTTGAAGGCGTGCAGGCAGAGGTCTTGGTCACCGGCACCAGCGCCGGTTACCTGGATTTCTTCGCCCTCACGAAGCAATCCGCTCCCATGGTGATCGCGCTCGTGCTAGGCCTGAGCTTTGTGCTGCTGGCCTGGGCCTTTCGCTCACTCATCGTGCCGTTGAAGGCCGCTGCGCTGAATCTGCTGTCGGTGGCGGCGGCCTATGGCGCGCTGGTGCTGGTGTTCCAGCACGGCGTGGGTGCGACCTGGCTGGGCCTGCAGCAGGTGCCGATCATCGAAGCCTGGATTCCTCTGTTCCTCTTCACCGTGTTGTACGGGCTATCCATGGACTACCACGTGTTTCTGCTGACCCGCGTGCGAGAGCACTACGACGCCACGGGCGACAACGCGGGTGCGGTGGTGCAAGCCATCGGCAGCTCCGCCGGTGTCATCACCGGTGCCGCGCTGATCATGGTCGCGGTGTTCGCGGGCTTCGCTGCCGGCGAACTGGTGATGTTTCAGCAGATCGGTTTCGGGCTCGCGGTGGCGGTGTTGCTCGACGCCACTCTGGTGCGCCTGCTGCTGGTGCCTGCCTTGATGACGGTGCTGGGCGAGCGCAACTGGTATGCGCCGCGCTGGCTGGCCCGGAACAGGCCAGACCCGGGCGGCGCACCCGATGGAGCGCAGCAGCCAGCAGGACCGCGAACGCCAGACGGTTGAAGATCCGGCGCTGCGGTCATTGGCGGCGCTTTTGGTCGGCTTCAAGAGCCTCGCCCCGCCGCGCGTCCACTTCAAACGGGTTGTCCCAATAGGCGCTCCGCCCCCGCACCCACTGCCAGGCGCCGGCCAGCAGATAGGCGGGCAGAAAGAACGGGCCCCAGCGCTCGCATTGGCGCACATGCACGCGTTCGTGGGCGCGCAGGCGCTCCAGCTCTTGTGCATGGCTGCCCACGATCACATGGCCGAGGGTGATGGCGGCAAAGGGCCAGCGGCGTCTGGGCGCGCTGCCGAGGGCCGCGATTTCGAGCACACCGTCCACCCGCCGCATGCGGGCGCCCAGAGGCCACAGCAGCACACCGAGCGCCAGACCGATGAGCGAGTTGGGCGAGGCCCAGAGCATCAGCGCCCCGCGCCGGAAGCGACCAGCATCAGCCAACGTTGTCACACCAGACCAGCGCTTCCAGGTGGGCCATGTTGACCTGGTGGTTGGTGTAGTTCAAGAGCGAGAAGGCCTCGGCGAAGGCCTGTTCGTCAACCGATTCGCAGGCCAGCACCAGGGCCAGCATGGGGCCAAACTTGCCGCGGCGGTGCAGCAGCGCGGCGCTGATCTCGGGGTCCAGGTCCAGGCGCTCGACCAGCACATCCATGGGAATGCCGAGCATGCGATCGAGCTGCGACAGAAGACCGACCAGAAAGGCCGCGCCGGCTTCTTCGACCGACAAGTTGTGCTCCGCCAGCAGCTCCATCATGCGCGCGCGCACCACCGAAGAGGCGCCCAGCAAGCTGGTGCTGCTCTGGCTGGCCGAGATCATCAACATGGCCGACCAACGGCCCAGCTTGTGGTAGCCCATGAGCTGAACCGCCTGGCGCAGCGAGGTGACCGACTGCTTCAAACCCATGGCCGCCGAATTGATGATGCGCAGCAGGCTCACACCGAGCACCGCGTCTTTCTTGAGCAGCAGCTCCACGGCGTCCAGCGACGCCTCGCTGCGCACCATGTTGAACAGCTTGAGCGCATTGGCCTCGCCGGGCGACAGCATGCGCGGCTGGACCACCTCGGGCACGGAGAACCACTCGCCCTGAAAACGCTCCACCCCCAGGTCTTTGAAGAATTCGAACTGCTCCGCGTGCTCGATCTGATGCCCGATCACGGTGGCGCTGGTGCGGGCCTTGATCGCCGCGAACAGGGCCGGAATATTTGCTTGGCTGCCAGGCAACAGCTCGACCCGGATGAAGTCCGCCATGCCGTGCCACGACTCATACACCGGCGAGACCACGCTGCGGCCAAAGGCGAAGCGAAAACCTCGAGTGCGCAGTTGGACCAGCAACGCGGTGACGGAAGCAATGTGCTCAGGCACATGGCCACGCACGAGCGGAACGGCGATCACCGTTTTGGACGGGTCCACAAAGTCCCAGTGGGGGCCGTCCAGGGCGGTGTGGGGGCAGGCGATGAACAGGTCGGTTTTGGCCGAGGCCAACAAAGCAGCG
>JALOSH010000093.1 GCA_025458545.1 Hydrogenophaga sp. | reverse complement strand
CGGGTGACCGACTCGATGGCGCGTGCGATGGGCGAGACCGAGCGCCGCCGAAACAAGCAGATCGCGCACAACCTGGCGCAGGGCATCACGCCCAAAGCACTGAACAAGCGCGTGAAGGATTTGATCGACGGCGTGTACAGCGAAAAAGCCGGCAAGGAGGCCGATCGCCTGGCCGCCGAGAGTGCGTTGCGCGCCAGCGTGGACGACATGAGCGAGAAGGACGTGGCGCGGGAGATCAAGCGGCTGGAGAAGCTGATGCTGGAGCACGCGCGCAATCTCGAGTTCGAAAAAGCCGCTGGCGTGCGCGATCGGTTGCACCGCTTGAAGGCACAGATTTTTGGCGCGCCAGGGCTGGACAACGTGGCCTGAACACCGAAGTGTGCTTTCTGAAGCACAATGAGGTCAAAAGTACCCACGCAGGGGCCGACCGCCAGAGTCGGGACGTGGGGAAGGTCACCGAAGAGAAACCACCAGCCATGCCTGCTCTGGACGAAAAGCGCGAGCGCGTCACATCCGCGGAAGAGACCCGCATTTACCTGATCGAAGACGATCCCACCATCCTGCATTTCGTGCAGCAGACTTTGCTGCTTCGCCCCCAATGGCGCCTGCTCGGCCAGGCAGGCAGCCTGGCCGAGGTGCGAGAACACGCGCTGCTCGCCGCCGCCAATGTGTTTCTGGTGGACCTGGGTTTGCCCGATGGTCGGGGCGAAGAGGCGCTGCGCCTGCTCGCGCGCCACCAGCCCGACGCCGAGTTGCTGGTGTTCACCGTGTTCGGGGAAGAGTCGCGCCTGGTCGGCGCGCTGGATGCGGGCGCCACGGGCTATGTGCTGAAGGGGTGCACGCCCGACGAGCTGATCGCTGCCATCGAGCAGATCCGCGAGGGCGGAGCGCCCATTTCGCCGTTGTTGGCCCGGCTGTTGTTGAAGCGGTTTCGCACGGTGAAGGAGTCGTTGCCCAGCCAAGCGACCGATGTGCCGTTGGTGGCTGTCCTGTTGTCCGATCGCGAGAGCGAGGTGCTCAAGCTGGTGGCCAAAGGGTATGTGAACAAGGAAATTGCCCAGAAGCTGTTCATTTCCCCGGCCACGGTGGGCACCCACATCAAGAACCTGTACCGGAAGCTGGCGGTGCACAGCCGGGTGCAGGTGGTGCGGGTCGCTCAGGAGCGGGGGCTGCTGTGATCGGGCTGCTGCGGCCGCTGCAGGCCGTGGCGAGGCTGCCGGCCTACGTGTGGGGCGCGGCGCTGGTGCTGGCCATGCTGGTGGTGCTGGCGCTGGTCACGCAGGTCCACAACCTGCCGGGCGCCCAGCAGATCACCCAGGCCAATGTCAGGCTGGCTGGGCAGCCCGAATCTTCGGCTGACTGGGCTGGCGAGGCGAGCTATCTGCTCAAGCTGCCGCCCGCCTTGCAGGAACCGGAAGACGGCTCAGGTCTGGCGTTGCTGCTGCCTCGTGTGGGTGTTCGGTTCCGGGTACTGCTCAATGGCCACGAGATCGCCGCCGAATGCTGGCGCCGTGGCCCGGGCTATTGCGACACGGGCACCCGTGCGCATGTGGTTCCCCTGCCCCAGGGGCTGATGGCCAGCCAATGGGTCGACAACCGGATCGAAATCCAACTCCAGGGCCAGCCTCTGCGCATCAGCGGGCTGTCGTCTGTGTGGGTGGGGCCGAGGGATGCGCTGGTGCAGCGCCACCGTTGGCTGGACTGGTGGCAGGTGGAGCTGACCTGGATGGTCACCGCCTCGGCTTTCATGATGGGCATTCTGTCCCTCCTGATCTGGGTGCGCACCGCCGAGCGCCTGTTTGGGCTGCTGGGTGGCGGGCTCATGGTGCTGACGCTGCGGCTGTGGCTCTCGACACCGATCTTTGTCCCGGGCCCTTTCCTGTTCTGGGACTATCTCCACAAACTCAGCTTCACGCTGTATTGCGGATTTTTGTACCTGTTCATGTCGGAATTGTTCGATTTCCGGCAGAGCGTGGTGCGCAAGGTGGTGCTGGTGATGATGGCACTGGGTCCGGTGTGGCTGCTGGTGCTGGCGTGGACGCAGAACTACCAGCTCTACCGACTCTGGACCGGTGTGATCGTGGTGGTGTGCCTGCTGTCCCTGATCAAGGTGATTCACCGCGCGCGCTGGGGCATGAATGTGAACCAGCGTCTGATGGTGGTGGTCGGTCTGGCGACCGTGGTCACGGGGTTGCGCGATTTCCTGGTGGTGCAGATGGGTTTGCCCGGGGATGCCGACATCCGCTGGATGACGCCGGGCAGCCTGGTGCTGATGTTCGCCATGGGCTGGGTGCTGGTGCGCCGCACGGCGGTGGCGATCGAGCAAGTGGCCCTGCACAACACCGAACTGGCGAGCAAGGTCAGTGAACGGGAAGACGAACTGCATGCCGTGTTTGATCGTCTGCGGGCGGTGGAAAATCAGCGCGTGCTGGAAGCCGAACGCCGCCGACTGACCCGCGACATGCACGATGGCCTGGGCAGCCAGCTGGTGCAGACGCTCAACCTGGTGCGCAGCAGCGGTTCCGGGATCGACAGCGCAGCGGTGGCCGCGATGATCAACCACGCGCTGGAAGAACTGCGCATGACGCTCGACTCTCTGGAGCCGATGGAGGGCGATCTGCCGACCATCCTGGGCACCCTGCGGCAACGCATCGCGCCGGCCCTTCAAGCGGCGCGCATCGAGCTCGACTGGCAGGTGGAGGAAGTCCCGGCGCTTCCTGCGCTGGAAGCACGCGGTGTGATGCACCTCTTTCGCTGCTTGCAAGAGGTGTTTGCCAACGTGGTCAAGCATGCCCATGCCACCCGAGTGACCGTGCGCACCTGGGCCGAAGGCGGCCATGTGTACCTCTCTGTTTGCGACAACGGCATTGGTTTGGGCCCGACCCTGGGTGCGGCTTTCCGCGAAGGCGGTCGTGGCATGGGCAATATACGGCTGCGCGCGCAGGAGATTGGCGCCGAGGTGGAGTTCTTGTCGGCCCATCCCGGTGCCTGCGTGCGCTTTCGGTTTGCCCTCAGAGCAGACCCCTCTCTTCTGCCCTGAGGCCGCGGCACGAAGCGATTCAGGGGTCCGTAAGGGATTGGTTGAGCAAAACACTCGGCTATCCGGTATACTCGACCAAAACAGTCGGGAACCTTCGACGTATGGACCGCAACAAGCGGTCGGGTGGGCGGAGAAGCCGTCGAACCAGGGAATCACCGGTTCGATTTTTTACGACAGTCAAGCCAACTTCAAGGAGCTTGAGATGCGCCTCACGACCAAAGGCCGCTTTGCGGTCACTGCCATGATCGACCTGGCCCTGCGCCAAAGCAACGGACCCGTCACGCTCGCCGCGATCAGCCAACGGCAGCAGATTTCACTGTCCTACCTGGAACAGCTGTTCGGCAAGCTGCGCCGCCACGAACTGGTGGAATCCACCCGTGGCCCTGGCGGGGGTTATACCCTGGGCCGCAAGGCTGCCGAGATCACGGTGGCCGACATCATCGTTTCGGTGGACGAGCCGATCGATGCCACGCAGTGCGGTGGCAAGGAAAACTGCCACGGTGATGGCAACCGCTGCATGACCCACGAGCTGTGGGCCCAGCTCAACGCCAAGATGGTCGACTTCCTCGATTCGGTGACGCTGCAGTCGCTGGTGGACGAGCAGATTGCCAAGGGCGTGGTGGTGGAGAACGTGCCCCTCATCAAGCGCGCCATCTCCAGCGCTCCTGTGGTCAAGCCGATCCGGGTGAACGCACCGAATTCGGTGTTCGCCCTCGGAGGCATCGCGTTGTCCAAATGAGTGGACCCGGTGCCCGGCACCGGCAGACCCCGCGCACCGCTTCAGCCTGACGAAAGGATGAGCGGAGCCTTGAAATTCAAGTCCGTTACAACAAAACATCGAGTCCCCATGAGCACGCCACACTTTCCCATTTACATGGACTACAGCGCCACCAACCCCTGCGATCCGCGGGTGGTGGACGCCATGATCCCCTGGTTGCGCGAGCACTTCGGCAACCCGGCTTCGCGCAGCCACGCCTGGGGCTGGGAAGCCGAAAAAGCGGTGGAGACCGCTCGCGAGCAGGTGGCGGGTCTGATCAACGCCGACCCGCGCGAGATCGTTTGGACCAGCGGCGCCACCGAGTCCAACAACCTGGCCATCAAGGGCGCGGCGCATTTCTACCAGTCCAAGGGCAAGCACCTGATCACGGTCAAGACCGAGCACAAAGCTGTGCTCGACACCATGCGCGAACTGGAGCGCCAGGGCTTTGAAGTCACCTACCTCGATGTGCAGGCCGACGGCCTGCTGAACCTGGACACTTTGACACCATCCTGGCCTCGGTCATGTTCGTGAACAACGAGATCGGCGTGATCCAGGACATCGCTGCCATCGGCGCCATCTGCCGCGAAAAAGGCGTGATCTTGCATGTGGACGCTGCTCAGGCCACCGGCCGTGTGGACATTGATCTGCAGACCCTGCCGGTCGATCTGATGAGCCTGACCAGCCACAAGACATACGGCCCCAAAGGCATCGGCGCTCTGTACGTGCGCCGCAAGCCGCGCATCCGCATTGAAGCGCAGATGCACGGTGGTGGTCACGAGCGCGGCATGCGCTCGGGCACGCTGCCCACCCACCAGTGCGTGGGCATGGGCGAGGCCTACCGCATCGCCAAGGAAGAGATGCACGCCGAAAACGCTCGCATCCGCGCACTGCACGACCGCATGCTGGCCGGCCTGAAAGACATCGAAGAGGTGTTTATCAACGGCCACGAGACGCAACGCGTGCCGCACAACCTCAACATGAGCTTCAACTATGTCGAGGGCGAGTCGCTGATCATGGGCATCAAGGGCCTGGCCGTGTCGTCGGGTTCGGCCTGCACCTCGGCCAGCCTGGAACCCAGCTACGTGCTGCGCGCACTCGGTCGCAGCGACGAACTGGCCCACAGCAGCCTGCGCATGACGATTGGCCGCTGGACGACCGAAGAGGAAATTGACTACGCGATCGCCACCATCAAAGAAAACGTCGCCAAGTTGCGCGAGTTGTCCCCCCTGTGGGAAATGTTCAAAGACGGCATTGATATCTCGACGATTCAATGGGCTGCACACTGAAGGAGAAACACCATGGCTTACTCTGAAAAAGTTGTTGATCACTACGAGAACCCCCGTAACGTGGGCTCTTTTGACAAGGGCGACGAGACCGTCGGTACCGGCATGGTGGGTGCACCGGCCTGTGGCGATGTGATGAAGCTGCAGATCAAGGTGAACCCCGTCACCGGGGTGATCGAAGACGCGCGCTTCAAAACCTACGGTTGTGGCTCGGCCATCGCGTCCAGCTCGCTGGTGACCGAGTGGGTCAAGGGCCGTACGCTGGACGAAGCGGCGGCACTCAAGAACAGCGAAATCGCCGAAGAACTCGCGCTGCCGCCGGTCAAGATCCACTGCTCCATCCTGGCCGAAGACGCCATCAAGGCCGCGGTGGACGACTACCGCAAGAAACACGCGAACTGAGCGCCCGCCATGTCCGTCACGATTTCCGAATCAGCCGCCCGGCACGTCACCCGCTACCTTGCGAGGCGTGGCAAGGGTGTGGGTGTCCGCTTGGGCGTCAAAACCACTGGGTGCTCAGGGCTGGCCTACAAGCTGGAGTACGCCGACGAGGTCGCGCCCGAAGACGTGGTGTTTGAGGACAACGGCGTCAAGGTGCTGGTGGATCCCAAAAGCATGCCGTACATCGACGGCACACAGCTCGACTTTGTGCGCGAGGGCTTGAACGAAGGCTTCAAGTTCCACAACCCGAACGAACGCGACCGTTGCGGCTGCGGAGAGAGTTTCCGGGTCTGATCGGGTACAGCCTGCGGCGTCGCCCCCCAGGGGGCGCCAGCGGCCGCCGGGCACAACCGGATCTGCTCTGGCGCTGACCGGCTTTTTTCACCGGGTCCCGTTTTTTCTATGATCCGGTCATGAATCTGCAATCCAACGACTTCGAGCTGTTCGAACTGCCGGTGAGCTACGCGCTGGACCGTGAGCAACTGGACGAACGCTGGAAGCGGCTGCAGCGTGAGGTGCACCCGGACCGCCACGCCACCGCCGATGCGTCCACCCAGCGCCAGGCCATGCAATGGTCGGTGCGCCTCAACGAGGCGTACCAGCGCCTGAAAGACCCGCTGCAGCGCGCGGCCTACTTGTGCGAGCTGCATGGCGCGCCGATTCAGGCCGAGAACAACACCGCCATGCCGGCTGCGTTTCTGATGCAGCAGATGGAATGGCGCGAGGCCCTGGACGAGGCCAGCACCGTTGCCCAGCTCGAAGCGATGGCAGACGAGGTGAGCAGCACGCGCAGGAACATGTTGACGCAACTTCAGCATACCGCCGATACGCAGCGCGACTGGAAGGCGCTGGCAGGGCAGGTCCGTGCGCTGATGTTCGTCGAGCGATTTGCTCACGATGTGTCGGCACGACTTGATCAACTGGGACAATAGGCGGTTGCCTTTTCCCACGAGCTGTTTTCTGATCCTTTGAATTCCCGCACCCATGGCACTCCTGCAGATTTCCGAACCCGGTCAGTCGCTTGACCCGCACCAACGCCGCGTGGCCGTGGGCATCGACCTGGGCACCACACACTCGCTGGTGGCTGCGGTTCGACACGGTATCGCCGAATGCCTGCCCGCGCTGGATGGCACGGCCATCCTGCCGAGCGTGGTGCGGTACCTCGATCCCAAGCTGGGGGGGTCGGGCCGTCAGATCGGTGCCGAAGCGCTGGCCGCCCAGATCACCGATCCGGCCAACACCATCAGCTCGGTCAAGCGCCTGATGGGCCGACGCCGCGACCAGGTGGTGGATGTGGACCGGCTCAGCTACCGCGTCGTGGACGAAAACGGCATGGCCGTGGTGGACACCGTGGCGGGCCGCAAAACCCCGATGGAGGTCAGTGCCGAAATCCTGGCCACGCTGCGCTTTCGTGCCGAAGACAGCTTTGACGACGAACTGTTCGGCGCCGTGATCACGGTGCCGGCTTACTTTGACGACGCCCAGCGCCAGGCCACCAAGGACGCGGCCCAGCTGGCGGGCATCAACGTCTTGCGCCTGATCAACGAACCCACCGCGGCGGCCATCGCCTATGGGCTGGACAACGGCAGCGAGGGTGTTTACGCCATCTACGACCTGGGCGGTGGCACCTTCGACATTTCCATCTTGCGCCTGACACGCGGTGTGTTCGAGGTCCTGGCCACGGGTGGTGATTCCGCGCTGGGGGGCGACGACTACGACCAGGCGCTGGCCGCCTGGGTGTTGCAGCAAGCGGGCGTGGGCGCGGTGGATGAGGCGGCTGAACGCGCCGCGTTGACCCGCGAGGCCCGGCGGGTCAAGGAAGCGCTGAGCACCCAGGCCGAGGTGCTGTTCCACGCCGAGATCGAGGCGTGTGCGCTGCAGCAGTCGGTGCGCCGGGAAGACTTCGAAGCCTGCACCGCCGCGCTGACTCAGCGCACCATGGCCGCTGTGCGCAAGGTGCTGCGCGATGCGGGCGTGGGCAAGGACGAGGTGCAGGGCGTGGTGATGGTGGGCGGCTCGACCCGCATGCCGGTGATCCGTCGCACCGTGGGCGAGTTCTTCGGCCAGGAACCGCTCACCAACCTCAACCCCGACGAAGTGGTGGCTCTCGGCGCTGCCGTCCAGGCCAACCAGCTGGCCGGCAACAGCCAGGACGGTGACCTGCTGCTGCTCGACGTGATCCCGCTTTCGCTGGGCATTGAAACCATGGGCGGCCTGGTCGAGCGCATCGTTCCGCGCAACAGCACCATTCCCACCGCGCGCGCCCAGGACTTCACCACCTACCAGGACGGTCAGACCGCGCTGGCGCTGCATGTGGTGCAGGGCGAGCGCGATCTGGTGGCCGATTGCCGCAGCCTGGCGCGCTTCACGCTGCGTGGCATCCCGCCCATGGCAGCCGGTGCGGCCAGAATTCGCGTGACGTTCACGGTGGATGCCGATGGATTGCTCTCGGTCGGTGCCAAAGAGCAGGTCAGTGGTGTCGAGGCCAAGATCGATGTCAAGCCAGCCTATGGTCTGAGCGACGAGCAGATCGCCGCCATGCTGCAGGACAGCTTCAGCACCGCCCAGCAAGACATGGCCGCGCGCGCCTTGGTGGAAGCCCGGGTCGACGCGGACCGCATGGTGGCGGCCACCCGCGCCGCGCTGGCGGCCGACGGTGACTTGCTGGATGCCACCGAGCGCGACGCCATCGAAGCCCTCATCCAAGCCCTGGCGGCTGTCGTGGCGCATGACACGGCCGCTGACATTGAAGCCGCCACCCAGGCCCTGGCCAAAGGCACCGAAGCGTTTGCCGCACAACGCATGAACCGCGGCATCCACCAAGCCCTGGCGGGTCGCAAGGTCGAAGAAGTCTGAGAACACCCCAACTCCACATGCCCACGATCAAAATCCTCCCCCATCCCGAGTACTGCCCCCAAGGCGCCAGCATCAGCGCGTCGGCCGGCACATCCATCTGCGAAGCGCTGCTCGAAAACGACATCAAGATCGAGCACGCCTGTGACATGAGCTGTGCCTGCACCACCTGCCATGTGGTGGTGCGAGAAGGCTTCAAGAGCCTGGGTGAACTGGACGAAACCGAAGAGGACTTGCTGGACCGCGCCTGGGGCCTGGAGCCGAACTCTCGCCTGTCGTGCCAGGCGATCCTGGCGCAGCAGGACGTGACGGTGGAGATCCCGAAATACTCGATCAACCACGCGAAGGAAAATCATTGACCCCCACGCTTCGCCGCTTCGCGGGTCGCTGCCCCAGGGCTGGGAAGGGACCCGGTCCTTGCCAGGTCCCGGGGCTGACCCGCCTTGGGGCGGCCCGGCGGTGGATCACCACTGATGCGAGAAAGTCATGAGACAAATTGTTCTGGACACCGAGACCACCGGTCTGTCCGCCGAGAACGGCGACCGCATCATCGAGATTGGCTGCGTGGAGCTGCTCAACCGCAAGCTCACCGGCAACAACCTGCACTTCTATGTCAACCCCGAGCGCGACAGCCACGAAGACGCGCTCAAGGTGCACGGCATCAGCAACGAGTTCCTGCGCGACAAGCCCAAGTTCGCGCAGATTGCCGATGAGGTCCTGGCGTACCTGAAAGACGCGGAACTGATCATCCACAACGCACCGTTCGACATCAGTTTCCTGAACAAGGAACTGGAGCGCCTCCGCCAGCCGCCCATGAAGGCCCATGTGACCAGCGTGATCGACACGCTGGTGATGGCCAAGGAGATGTTCCCGGGCAAACGCAACGGCCTGGATGCGCTGTGCGACCGCCTCGGGGTGGACAACTCGGGCCGCACGCTGCACGGCGCGCTGCTGGACGCCGAGCTGCTCGCCGATGTGTACATCAACATGACGCGCGGCCAGGATGCGCTGCTGATCGAAGCGGGTGATGCCGGCGCCGAAGGCGGGGTCGAGCTGGTGCAGGTCGATCTCAGCCGCTTGGATTTGCCGGTGCTGCGGGCCAACGAACAGGAGGCTGCCGCCCATGAGGCCAACCTGGCCGACCTGGACAAGGCCTGCAAAGGCAAGACCGTCTGGCGGCGGCTTGAAGCGGCCTGAAGACCTGCTTCGGCAGGCCCACTGCATTTTTTGAGTGGCCAGCCGACAGGGGTTCGGATCACGCTATAATTTGAGGCTTCCGAAACAACGGACCGAATTTATCGGATCAAGTTTTCGGGCGGTTAACTCAGCGGTAGAGTGCCACCTTCACACGGTGGAAGTCGCAGGTTCGAACCCTGCACCGCCCACCAGACAGTCAAAACCGTTTGACTCGCACAAAAAAGCCCACCGACCGGTGGGCTTTTTTCTGGGCTTTTCAGACCGTTTTCACGGCGCTTTGGCGGCCAGGTTCGCGGCAGCGGCGGCCGCGCGCAGCTTGTCCTTTTTGCTCGGGCGTTTGCCCTTGACGCCGCCACTCTCCGCAGCCGCTGGCGGGGCCACGTCGGTGGGCTCGAAGCCCGGCAGTTGCTCCAGTGGCAGGCTCAGGCCCTGGCGCTTTTCGATCAGGTGCCAGTGTGCTTCGGTGGCCGCGCTGACAAAGCTCACCGCCAGGCCGCTTTCGCCAGCCCGTCCGGTTCGGCCGATGCGGTGCACATAGTCCACCGCCGAGCGTGGCAGGTCGTAGTTCACCACCACGGGCAGTTGGGCAATGTCGATGCCGCGCGCGGCCAGGTCGGTGGTGACGACCACATCCCAGCGCTTTTCCTTGAACTCCTGCAAGGCCTGTTTGCGCGCGCCCTGGCTCAGGCCACCGTGGAACGAGGTGGCAAACAAGTCGCCTTGGTGCAGCTTGGCGGCCACGCGCTCGGCGCTGTATTGCGTGGCCACGAACACCAGCACGCGCTCCCAGCGGTTGTCCTTGATGAGCTGGCGCAAGAGCTGTGTGCGGCGGCTGGCATCGACCGCGATGGCGCGTTGCAACACCACCGCTTCGGCTTGCGCAGGCGCTGGCAGGTCAACGCGCTGCGGCTCGTGCAGCAGGCCGCCCGCCAGGGCCTCGACGGCGGACGGGAACGTGGCCGAAAAAAACAGGTTTTGCCGGCGAGCGGGCAGCAAAGTCAGCACGCGCTGCAACTCGTCGGCAAAGCCGAGATCGAGTAGGCGGTCGGCTTCGTCGAGCACCAGCATCTCCACCGCCGAGAGGCGCAGGGCATTGTGTTCCAGCAGGTCGAGCAGGCGCCCGGGTGTGGCCACCATCACATCGGCGCCGCCCCGCAGCGCCATCAGCTGTGGGTTGATCGACACGCCGCCAAAGGCCACGGCGATGCGGGGCCGCTCGGGCAGGTGCTGGGCCAGGCTGCGCAACACCTCGCCCACCTGGGCGGCGAGTTCGCGGGTGGGCACCAGCACCAGCGCGCGAACCCGCCGGGGTGTGAACGCTGTGCCGTTTTGCAGGCGCTGCAGCATGGGCAGGGCAAAGGCCGCGGTTTTGCCGGAGCCGGTCTGCGCAGTGGCGAGCAGATCCGCGCCGCTCAGCACGGCGGGAATCGCTTGCAGCTGGATGGGGGTGGGTGTGTCGAAGCCGAGTTCGGTGGCGGCTTGGGCGAGGGCGGGGGATAGCCCCAGATCGGTGAATGGCATGAACCATCGAGTTTAACGGTCGCGTCTCTTGCACTGCGGTGCCGCGTTACGATGCCGGCCCATGAAAGACAAGTTGTCCTCCTTGAGCGGGCTGGTGTACTCCACCGATACCGGCCGCATGTGCCCGGGCTGCCGCCAGCCGGTGGCGCAGTGCGTGTGCCAGCGCGCGGTGGTGCCCCAGGGCGACGGCATTGTTCGTGTGGGGCGTGAGACCAAGGGACGCGGTGGCAAGGCGGTCACGCTGGTGAAGGGCGTGCTGCTCGAACCCGCCGCGCTCGCGGCGCTGGGCAAACAGCTCAAGGCCGCCTGCGGCACCGGTGGCACGGTGAAGGACGGGGTGATCGAAATCCAGGGCGATCATGTGGATCGGGTGATGCTGGCCCTGCAATCGATGGGCCACCGCGTCAAACGCGTCGGTGGCTGAGGCGACTGAGACAGTGGCCGCGCTGGCCGTGAGAAGCCGCCGGAAGTCAGAGTTCTCCCGCCGCGATCAGCGACAACACATCGGGTTGCAGCAGTTCGTCCAGCGCTGGGTCGGGCACGGCCCAGGGCTTGGTCAGCAACAGGGCGGCCAGGCACAGCGCCAGCAAGCCGCCGCTCCACAACGCGGGGTGCAGGCGCCAATGGGCCTGCACCACGGCCAGCGGGCCTTGTTGGTGTGCCTGTGCAGCCGTGCGCTGGCGCCACTGCTCCAGCGCCCGCGCTTCCAGCGCCTGCAGGTCTTCGCTGGACGATGGCGCCAGGCTCTCGCGCAAGCGCTGACGCAGCTCGGCGTCGTCTGAAAGGGCGGTTCGGCGGTCGGTTGTTTTCATGGGTTGGTCTCCAGGATCTGTTGACGCAAGGCGGCCTTGGCCCGGTGCAGCAATTGATGCGCGGCGTTGCGATCAAGTTCCAAAGATCGGGCGATGTCGGCCACATCGGCATCGGCATAGGCCCACATGGCCAGCGCCATGCGCTGGCGGGCGGGCAGGCGG
>JALOSH010000092.1 GCA_025458545.1 Hydrogenophaga sp. | reverse complement strand
CACTTTGCCGAAGGTCTGGGCTGGGCGGGCGCCATCGTCAACAACCTCGCAGGTGGTGTGGCGGGTCTGGTGGCTGGCGCGGCGGTGGTGCTGGTGTTCAACACGGTCCAGAAAATGCGTGGTCAAGCCGGACACTGAATGTGTTTCGCCGAGGCTTGACATGCGTCAAGCCCTGCGGCGGTGGTCTGTCTAGACTGGCCTGCATCGTGAGTGTGCTGCGGAACCCTCCCGGCCACCACGCCTGCCCACCAGGAGCCCGCATGAGCCAGGACACCCCCATCAGCAACTTCACCAACTGCCACAGCGGCATCATCAAGCGACTGAACGCACTGGACGAACTGCCCGCGCTCCTGGCACCCGCCGCCCGCGCCCGGCAGATCGCCGAACAGTCGCTGGAGTTCTTCCGCGAAGCCATTTTTGAGCACCACCTGGAAGAAGAGCGCGAGCTGTTTCCTGCCGTGCTGGCCAGTGCCCGGCCCGGGGACGAGCTTGAGCGCGTCAAAGCCATCACCAAACGCCTGACCGAAGAACACCGCATGGTCGAGGCGCTGTGGAAGCGGCTGGAAAAAGGTCTCAAGCAGGTGGCCAAAGGGCAAAGCACCGAGCTGGACGTGGACGAAGTCCAGCGCCTGGTGGCCGAGTACACCGCGCACGCGGCCTATGAAGAAGCCGAATTCCTGCCGCTGGCCGAGCAGATCCTGGGCCGCAACAGCAACCAGATGGCTGCGCTGGGCCTGAGCCTGCACATGCGGCATGCCAAGCCGGTGGCGGCGTACATCTGACCCGCTGAGCGAGGACGCCAAGAATCGGGCACTGCGGTGCCCGTTTTTCATGCCTGCGCTAAAGTCGCCACCCCATGACACGCGCAGACGCCGCCCCATCCCCCCGCCCCGAACACTGGCGCTTTGACGCCGGCAGCGACTCGGTCGCCGTGCTCGACATCCCCGGCCTCAACGGCCGCGCCCGCGTGTTCGACGTCGACGCCACGCTGCTGGTGAACGTGCCGGCCGATGCTGACGGCGCCTGGCTGGAGCTGACGGTGGAGTTCGACGGCCAGCGCCAGTGGAACCGCCGCATCCCCGCCCACAACCCCGGCCAGACCGATGGCCTGGACTACCACCAGCGGGTGCGGCTGGAGGCGGAGCAGGGTGTGCGCGTGCGCGCGGTGGCGAAGGTCAAGGGCGTGCGGGTGCGGCAGTTGGTGTTGGAGGCGCGGGAAGAAGGCTGACTTCCCTCAACATACACCCGACTCATGACGAAGAATCACCCCTCCAAGATCGTGCTCGTCTCAGGTCGTCCATATGACCGGGCGCGCGACGAATCTCTCTTGCTTGAGTTGATCGAAGCAAGGGTGAAGCTTTTCTGCGCCGTTGGTCCATGTGCGGCGGAGTGGGAGGATGCGATGGACTGGCTAGGGATTGGCTTAGGTGAAGGGGACAGCCACTTCGTTGTGACGACAGCTCATTCAGATGAATCGGTGGAAGAGGTCATCGCGTTTGCGGAGTACTTCAGCCTATCCGAAGTAGGGTCTGTCGAGGTGATTTACGCGCCAGATTGACGCGTCGCGTCAAGGCAGAAGGATCTGGTGGAATCGCTTCGATGATTTCTAAACGCCAGCGGTTGGTCTGGCCCGATAAAACTTCACCGGACTCTCCGGCACTGCGTTCATCACGCTGCGCTTGATCTTGCCGACCACGTGCATCTCGCACGGCTTGCAGTCGAAGCGCAGGGTCAGTTTCTCTTTGCCGTTGATCAGCTGCATCGGCTCGGCTTTCACCGTGCCTTGCACGCCGGTCACGCCCTTGGCCTGCTTGGGGCAGAGGCTGAGGCTGAAACGCACGCAATGTTTGGTGATCATCAGGCTCACCTCACCTTCTTCCTCGTGGCTTTCGTACGCGGCGGCGATCACCTTGACGCCGTGCTTCGCATAGAAGTCGCGCGCTTTTTCGTTGAACACGTTGGCCAGGTAGGTGAGCGTGTCTTCCGGGTAGTGCACCGGCGGCTCAACCGGCGTGGCGCGCGGCAGACGGTGCCAGGCTGCCGCACGGGCGGCTTCCAGTTGCTCCACCGCGTCGCGGCGCAGGGCGTTGAGTTGTGAAGCGGGCACGAAGCGCGGGCCGTTCAGGTTCAGCGTCACATCCAGCGGCTGGAACAGGGTGTCGCCCAGGCGGGCCAGATTCTCGCGCAGCTTGGCGTCGGCCTGGCTCGGGTCCTTGGCGTCTTGCAGCGGGCCGGGCAGGGCGGCTGCGCCGTGGTGGCCGTCTTCGTCGGTCAGGGTGAGCCGCAAACCGTCGGCGGTTTCGTCCAGCGCCAGCCAGGCGCCGATGCGCCGCTCGGCCGATTTCTTTTCCAGCCCGCGCACCCAGTCCATGTCGCGGTTGCGGTTGACCTGCACACCCTTGCGCAGGTCCTTGAAGCCATCCATGGGGTCCTTGGGGAAGACGCGCCAAACATTGGATGTACTGCCTTTCTTGCTCACCGCCTCGGCGCGGTTGATCTGCAAGCCGACCAGCTCCTTCTGCAGGTCCAGGTAACACAGGCCGTCGCCGTTGTGGATCACGGTGTCGGCGTCGCCGGTCTCCAGTTCCACGAAGTTGGGGCCGGTGGCGGTGACGAAGCCAATCGGGCGGCCCGGGTTCTTGGGCGTGTCGAAGGCGCCGATGTCTTCTTTGCGGCCCTGCACGAAGTAGTCGGTGAACTCGCGGTTGAAGTTCTGGTTCGGGTCGGGCTGGAAGTGGAAGGTGCATTCGCCACTGCTGGCGCGGGCCAGCTCGGGCCGTTCTTGCAGGATCTCATCGAGCAGCACCCGATAGTGCGCGGTGATGTTCTTGACGTAGGCCATGTCCTTGTACCGGCCTTCGATCTTGAAGCTGCGCACGCCGGCGTCGATGATCTCGCGCAGGTTGTTGCTCTGGTTGTTATCCTTCATGGAGAGGACATGCTTGTCGTGCGCGACGATGCGGCCCTGGCTGTCTTTCACTTCGTACGGCAGGCGGCAGGCCTGCGAGCAGTCGCCGCGGTTGGCGCTGCGGCCGGTGTGGGCGTGGCTGATGAAACACTGGCCGCTGTAGGCCACACAGAGCGCGCCGTGCACGAATAATTCGAGGATGGCGCGGCCTGGATTCAGTGCCTCGTCTTTGGGGCCGAGCGCGGCGTCGATGGCGGCGATCTGCTGCAGGGTGAGTTCGCGCGCCAGCACGATCTGGCTGAGGCCCACGTCTTGCAGGAAGCGGGCTTTCTCGGGCGTGCGGATGTCGGTCTGCGTGCTGGCGTGCAGCTGGATCGGCGGCAGGTCGATCTCCAGCAGGCCCATGTCCTGGATGATCAGCGCGTCCACGCCCGCATCAAACAGCTGCCAGGCCAGTTGGCGCGCCGGCTCCAGCTCGTCGTCGCGCAAGATGGTGTTCATCGTCACGAAGATGCGGCTGTTGAATCGGTGCGCATAGGCCGCGAGGCGGGCGATGTCTTGCACCGAGTTGTCGGCGCTGGTGCGGGCGCCGAAGGACGGGCCGCCGATGTAGACCGCGTCGGCCCCATGGTTCACGGCCTCGATGCCGATGGCGGCGTCGCGGGCGGGGGCAAGCAGTTCGAGTTGGTGGTGCAGCATGGCGGACGGGCAGAATGGCGGGTGGAAAAGCTGGCCCATATTGTCCCGGAGAACCCGCATGCGCGCACCCCATCCCCGCACCCAGACCGCCATCGTGCTGGTGCACGGTTCCTGGCATGGCGCTTGGTGCTGGCACCGTGTGCTGCCCTTGCTGCGCGGCGCGGGTGTGGAGACCCACGCCGTCACCCTCACCGGCGTGGGCGAACGCGCGCACCTGCTGAGCCCGGAGGTCGGGATCGACACGCATATTCAGGACGTGATCGGCCTGATCGAGGCGGAAGAACTGCAGCGCTTGGTGCTGGTGGGCCACAGCTACGCGGGCAACCTGATCACCTGCGTGGCCGACCGGCTGCAACGCGCGCGCCCCGGCCTGCTGCGCCACCTGGTGTACCTGGACGCGGGCATTCCCGACCCGGGCAACAGCTGGAGCACGCCGCACACGCCCGAAACCGTGGCCAGGCGGGTGGCCGAGGCTCAGGCCAGCGGAGGCTTGAGTTTTCCGCCGCCCGACGCCAGCGTGTTCGGCCTCACCGGCGCCGACCGTGACTGGGTCAACCGCCGTCAGACGCCGCAACCTTTTCGCTTGTACCAGGAGCCGCTGCACTTTGATCCGGCCCTGGTTTGGGCTGTCCCGCACAGCTTCATAGACTGCACAAATCCGCCGCTGCCGACCATTGACGCGGCGCGCAAACGGGTGCGCAACGAGGCGGGCTGGAAGGTGTACGAAATGGCGACAGGTCACGACCCGATGGTGAGCGCGCCGCGTGAGCTGGCGCAGTTGCTGCTGTCCATTCATCACAAGGCTTGCCGCGCCTGATGGCCACCACCCACCACACGCAGCGGCTGGACCGCATCGACGCGCTGCGGGCGGTGGCCATGCTGTGGATGACGGTTTTCCACTTCGCGTTTGACCTGGACCACTTCCGCCTGATCGAACAGGACTTTCACCGCGACCCGTTCTGGACCTGGCAGCGCAGCGCCATCGTCAGCCTGTTTTTGTTCACCGCCGGCTTGTCGCAAGCGGTGGCGCTGGCGCAGGGGCAGGGCTGGCCAAGGTTCTGGAAGCGTTGGGCGCAGGTGGCCGGTGCGGCCTTGCTGGTCACCGCCGGGTCCATGGTCATGTTCCCGAAGACCTTCATCTACTTCGGCGTGCTGCACGGCATCGCGGTCATGCTGATCCTGGTGCGGTTGACGGCGGGCTGGGGCGGCTGGCTCTGGCCGCTGGGCGCGCTGGCCATAGCTGCCAAGTTCCTGGCGCCGATGGTGATCGCCGCCGTGCCGGCGCTGGCGGTGATGAACACGCCCGGCCTGAACGCGCTGGGCTTCATCAGCCAGCTGCCGGTGACCGAAGACTACGTGCCGCTGCTGCCCTGGCTGGGCGTGATGTGGTGGGGCGTGGCTGCTGGGCAGTGGGCGATGCGGCACCGCCCACATTGGCTGGGCGCCGCCGATGCCCCGGCCACTGGCTTGAAGCGCGGGCTGGTCACGCTCGGCCGCTGGAGCCTGAGTTATTACCTGCTGCACCAGCCGGTGTTGATCGGGCTGATCACGGCTTTCGTCTGGCTGCGCGGTTGATCGTTCAAGCCGCGCAGAAACCGCGCAAGAACTGGCCGGCCACGAACAGGTCTTTTTCAATCGCCCGCCGCACCCCGGCGCTGTCGCCCCGCTGCAGGGCGCGAATCACCTCGCCATGGGCGTCGTTGATCACGGCGCTGGCGCCTTCGGCTTCAAACAGCCGGTTCGACAGCGGGCCGACCTTGAGCCACACGGTTTCGATCAGCGCCATGAGCGTGGGCGATGCCGCAGCCTGGTACAGCCGCAGGTGGAACAGCTCGTTGGCGTCCAGATAGGCCTTGGCGTCGCCGGTGGCCAGGCCTTGCGCCATGCTCGTCTCCAGAACAGCGAGCTCCTGGATGCCGGACGCGTCCAGCCGGTGGGCGCCGCGCTCGGCGGCTTCGCCTTCAAGCAGCAGGCGCGTGTCCAGCACGTCGTCGAACTCGGCGGGCGAGAGCTTGGGCACCAGCATGCCGGCGTGCGGCACGTTGACCAGGGCGCCTTCGGCCGCCAGGCGCTGCAGCGCTGCACGCACCGGCATGACGCCGGCTCCCAACTGCTGTGCGAGGTCGTGGATCTTGAGCCGCTCGCCGGGCAGGAAGCGGCCCACCGTGACCCACTGGCGCAGGCGCGCGTAGGTGCTGTCTTGCTGGGTCAGGGGCGGTGGGTTCTTCATGGGCGGGCGACGATGAGGCTCAGCACTTCGTCCAGTGCACCGAGCAGTTGGGCCACATGGTCCACCGTGGTTTGCGGGCAGACCAGCATCATGTTGTGAAAGGGCGTGATCATCACCCCACGGTTGAGCAGGCCGAGATGGATCAGGTGTTCGAGTTCGCCATCCAGCACACGGTCGGCCTCGCTGCCGTTGCTGGGCGGCGTGGGGCAAAACTGGAACTCGGTGCGCGCACCCACCTGCGTCACGCACCAGGGCAGGCGGTACCGGGCGATGAGCTGGCGGATGCCGTCGGCGAGCTGCCGCGCCAGCGCCAGCATGTGGTCGTAGGCGGCGGGGGTCATCACCTCGGTGAGGCTGGCGCGCATGGCCGCGGTGGCGAGCATGTTGCCGGTGAGCGTGGTGCCGATGCCGCTGTGGCCGGGCGGTGCGTCGTGCTTGGCCTTGACCGCGCGCTCGGCCAGCTCGGCGCTCATGCCGTACACCGCGCAGGGCATGCCGCCGCCGACCGGCTTGCCCAACACCAGGGCGTCGGGCGCGATGCCGTGCGCCTTCGCGTAGCCGCCGGGGCCGGTGCTGATGGTGTGGGTTTCGTCCATCACCAGCAGCGTGCCATGGCGGCGGATGATCTGTTGCGCCTGTTCCCAGAAGCCGGGCTCGGGCAGCACCATGCCGATGTTGGTCATGACCGGCTCGGCCAGCACACAGGCCACGTCGCCCGCTTTCAAGGCGGCTTCCAGCGCGGGCAGGTCGTTGAATTCGACGACGGCCGTGTGTTGCGTCAGGTCGTGCACCTGGCCCAGCAGGCTGTCGCGTTGCACCGGCTGGCCGTTGACGAGGTCGACAAACACGTCCTCGATCGTGCCGTGGTAACAGCCATTGAACACCAAGATCTTTTTCCGGCCGGTGGCGGCTCGGATCCAGCGCACGGTGTAGCGGTTGGCGTCGGTCGCGCTCATGGCGAACTGCCACAACGGCAGGCCGAAACGCTCGCTGAGCAAAGCCCCGACCGCCGCCGCATCGGCGGTGGCCAGCATGGTGGTGTAGCCCTGGGTAGCCTGCTTCACCAGCGCGGCCGCCACCGGCGCGGGCGCGTGGCCGAACATGGCGCCGGTGTCGCCCAGGCAGAAGTCCACCAGCCGGTGACCGTCCACGTCGGTGACGATCGCGCCGCTCGCCTGGCACACATGCAGTGCAAACGGCGTGCCCCAGTCGCGCATCCAGTGCAGCGGCACGCCAAACAGCAAGTGCTGCTGCGCCTGTGCGGCGAGCTGGGCCGAGGCCGGGTTGCGCTGGGTGAAGGTGGCGCGTTCCTGGGCGAGGAAGGCGAGGGCGAGGGGCCAGTCGATGCCGGCGCGTGTTGAAGCGTGATCGTGGTTCATGGGCGTTTGAGGCGAATGAAGTCCAGGGTTGGTCGGCGTGCGTACCTCGTTCCAGGGCACCCGTGGAACCGGCTTCGCCGGGCCACCAGGTGCGTCCCACTCCCGCCTCAGGCGAGAGAGGGGGAAGCTGCGCAGCGGCGCAGGGGGTGCTACACGAGCAACAAGAGGTGTTCACGCTCCCACGAGCTGATCACGCGGTTGTAGGTCGCGTACTCCACTTCCTTCACCGCCAGGAAAGCGTCGATGAACGCGCCGCCCAGCACTTCGCGCAAGGCCTCGCAGTCGCGCATGCGGCGGATCGCGTCCTCCATGTGGCTGGGCAGCTCGTGGTCCATGGCCCAGGCGCTGCTGGTCATGGGCGCGGTGGGCTGGTGCTGCTCCACCATGCCCAGGTAACCACAGGCCAGCGTGGCGGCCATGGCCAGATAGGGGTTCACGTCGACGCCGGGCACGCGGTTTTCCACCCGGCGGTTGGCCGCGCGTCTGACTCCGGCACGCGGATACCGCAGGTGCGGTTGTCGTAACCCCATTGCACATTGATCGGCGCCGACATGTGGCGGGCCAGTCGCCGGTACGAATTCACATACGGCGCCAGCATGGGCATGAGCAGCGGCACGTAGCGCTGCAGCCCGGCAATGTAGTGGTGGAACGCGGGCGTGACGGCGCCACCGGCATCGCTGAAGATGTTGTGGCCGGTCTGGGCGTCCAGGATGCTCTGGTGGATGTGCATCGCGCTGCCGGGCTCGCTTTCCATGGGTTTGGCCATGAAGGTGGCAAAGATGCCGTGGCGCAGCGCGGTCTCGCGCACGGTGCGTTTGAACAGGAATACGCGATCGGCCAGGTCCATGGCGTTGCCGTGGGTGAAGTTGATCTCCATCTGCCCGGCGCCAGCTTCGTGGATCAGCGTTTCCACACCCAGGCGGTGCACTTCACAGAAGCGCGACAGCTCC
>JALOSH010000091.1 GCA_025458545.1 Hydrogenophaga sp. | reverse complement strand
CGTGGACGATCCGTACGAGTTCGGCCGCATCGCCGCGACCAACGCCATCAGCGACGTCTATGCCATGGGCGGCACGCCCATCATGGCGCTGGCCCTGGTCGGCATGCCGATTGCCGTGCTCAGCACCGAGACCATCGGCAAGATTCTGCAAGGCGGGCAGGACGTGTGCCGCGCCGCCGGCATCCCGATCGCGGGCGGTCACACCATCGACTCGGTCGAACCCATCTACGGCCTGGTGGCCCTGGGGCTGGTGCACCCCAAACGCGTCAAGCGCAACGCCGACGCGAAGGTGGGCGACCGCCTGATCTTGGGCAAGCCGCTGGGCGTGGGCGTGCTCTCGGCCGCGCTGAAAAAAGACGCACTGCCGGCCGAGGGCTATGCCCAGATGATCGCCAACACCACCAAGCTCAACACGCCCGGGCCCGACCTCGCTGTCATCGACGGTGTGCACGCGCTGACCGACATCACCGGCTTCGGCCTGGCCGGTCACGTGCTGGAAATGGCACGCGGTTCCAACACCACGGTGCACATCGACATGGCCCGTGTGCCGCTGATCACCGGCGTGCGCCAGCTGGCCGCGCAAGGCATGGTGACCGGCGCGAGCGGGCGCAACTGGGCGGCCTACGGCAGCGAGATCCGCCTCGGCGAGACGCTCCAGCCGGTGGACCAGGCCCTGCTGAGCGACCCACAAACCAGCGGTGGCCTGCTGGTGGCTTGCGCGCCCGAGGCGGTGGACCAGGTGCTGGCCGTGTTTGCGAAGCACGGCTTCGCGGCCGCGGCCGAGGTGGGCGAGATCGGTCCGGCCCGCGCCGACGGCGTGCGTCTGCAGGTGGTGTGAGCCCGGCGGGGTCGAAGCAGGACTCGACCGAGCGTCTTGCTGGCGCAGACCGGTGAGCGGATGATGCAAAGAACCTTCCACCAGGAGAACCCATGAGCACAACCGACGCCACCGGCACCGTCACCCTTCACAGCGTGCTGCGCGCGCCGCCCGATCGGGTGTACCGCGCCTTCCTCGACCCCGACGCGATGGCCAAGTTTCTGCCGCCGCACGGCTTCACCGGCCGCGTGCTGGAGATGAACGCCACCGTGGGCGGCATCTACCGCATGCAGTTCACCAACTTCGGCAACGGCCAGACGCACGCCTTTGGTGGCCGTTACCTGGAGCTGGTGCCGGGTGAACGCATCGTCAACACCGACATCTTCGACGACCCCAACCTGCCGGGGCAGATGATCACCACGCTCACCTTCAAGGCGGTGTCCGTCGGCACCGAGCTGACCGCGGTGCAGAGCGGCATTCCGGCGGTGATTCCGGTCGAGGCCTGCTACCTGGGCTGGCAGGAAACGCTGCAACTGCTGGCCCAGTTGGTGGAAGCCGAGGTTCCCGGCTGAAATCTGAAGCCCCGTTCGCATGATGCTGAATGCGCTCGAACTCAAGATCCCGCCCCCCGTGGTGGCGCTGTTGCTCGGGGTCGCGGCTTGGTGGCTGGCGCCGGTCAGCCCAGCCTTGGCCTGGCCCGAGGCGCTGCGCATCGGCCTGACGGTGCTGTTGGCCCTGCTGGGTTTGACGCTGGATTTCTCCGGGTTGGTGGCTTTTGTGCGCCGCCACACCACCATCAACCCGCTGAGTCCGCGCAAGAGCACCGCATTGGTCACCAGCGGCGTGTACCGTTTCACCCGCAACCCCATGTACCTGGGGCTGGCCTGCCTGCTCACCGCCTGGGCCATCTGGCTGGGCGCGTGGTTGCCGTTCGCTGCCCCGGTGCTGTTTGTGCTGTACATCACCCGTTTCCAGATACAGCCCGAAGAGCGGGTGCTCGCCCAGCTGTTCGGCCCGGCCTTCACCGACTACACCGGCCGCGTGCGCCGCTGGATCTGAACGACCTTTCCTCATGCCACACACCCCACCCCACATCCTCGTTTTTGACATTTTCGGCACCGTGGTGGACTGGCACGGTTCCATCGTGCGCGAGCTGCAGGCGCTGCACCCCGATGTGGACGCCGATGCGTTCGCGCTGGCCTGGCGGGCGGGCTACCAGCCGGCCATGGAAGCGGTGCGCTCGGGCGGGCGCGGCTTTGTGAAGCTCGATGTGCTGCACCGCGAAACTCTCGACGGTCTGCTGCCCCGATTTGGCCTCGCCCAGCTGGACGAGGCCGCGCGTGCCGAACTCAACCGCGTCTGGCACCGGCTGGCCGCCTGGCCCGACAGCGTGGCCGGGCTCACCCGGCTCAAATCGCGCTTCACCATCGCCACGCTGTCCAACGGCAACATCGGCCTGCTCACCGACATGGCCAAACACGCCGGCCTGCCGTGGGACTGTGTGCTGAGCGCCGAGGTGTTCCGCGCCTACAAGCCCGATCCGCGTGTGTACCTGGGCGTTGCCGACACCTTTGACGTGGCGCCTGGCGCAGTGATGCTGGTCGCGGCCCATCACGACGACCTGGCCGCTGCGCGAGCTTGCGGCCTGCAGACCGCGTACATCGAGCGCCCGCTCGAGTTCGGCGCCGCCCACCCCAAGGACGTGTCGCCCCACCTGGCCAACACGCTGCACGCACGCGATTTTCTGCATCTGGCCGACCAGCTCGGCTGATGAAACGAGCCTTCGTCAGGGGCTGCACAGAGGCCGCTAGCGCCGAGGCGGATGGCCTCCACGTACCGTCATCGCCCCAGCTTGGGAGAGGCCCATTGCTCCAGCTGGCGCTGGTCGCTGGCGGCTTCGGCCTCGATGCTGTCCCGTGGCAGTTGCTGGAGGCAGTCGGCGTAGGCCTGCGGGTCCAGCGCCTCGGGCTCTGGCGCTTCGGCCGTGACCCGGGGAGACCGGCCGTCCCACACGAAGCGGTTGCCGTGCTGCGGCGGATCGGGCAGGCAGTCGTCTTTGTACAGCGGCGGCGCTTCGGCGGTGAAGGCGTCAAATACGATGGTCTTCTCGAAAATCAGGGGCTTGCCGTTGGGGGTGGGCGGCAGGGGTGGCATGGCCTGCACGGCCTGGCGCGCGCGCTGCTCGACCGTGGCCGACGTGGTCCACAGGGTGTCCAGCCGCGCGAGCTCACCGCTGGGTGCGATTTCGATGCGGAAGCGCACCGTGCCCTGCCCAGGGCCTTCGCGGGCGGTGCCCATCATGCTGCGCACCTGCTGCCCCCAGTTGTGGCGGTAGCGCTTGCTGTTCTTGAGCTTGTAGGTACCGGCGAGGGCCCATTCCTCGGCGGAGGGGGCGGGTGGCGCGTCCATGTAGGCCTGCCCCGTCTGCGTCGTGGGTGTCGTCTCGGGGGCGAGCGGCACGGCGGGCTGGGGTGCGCGGGGGGCAGGTCGGCTCGGCCGTGCGGCGGCGGCAGGGGGTGCTGGTGGGTCGGGTGGCGTTGGCTCGGGTGGCTGCGCAGGTGGAACCGTCACCACGGTGAGGATGGTTTCCTCAGGGGGCGCTGCGGGTGTCCGCACGGGCACGTGGGAGGCGGAAACGAGCACCCCTACCGCAGCCAGGTGCAAGGCCACCGACATGGCAATCGCCCAACGCTGCTGTCGATCAAACATGGCAGCGAGTGTGCACGGCCATCGATCGACCGCAAGGCTTGTGACCGGCCTGGACAATGCTCCGCGAGGGGTCAGTAGTGGCGCTTGCGGTGTGCAAGGAAGGGAACATACAATGCTTACATTCAAACAATCGCTAGATTGTAATTATGAACGAACGAAGCCTCAAATCAGCCTTGTACGAACAGGTGGCCCGCATCGGCAAGGCCCTGGCCAGCCCCAAGCGGCTGGAATTGCTGGAAATGCTGGCGCAGGGTGAAAAGACGGTGGACGCGCTGGCGTTGGAGCTGTCCATCGACATCAAGCTCGCGAGCGCCCACCTGAAGGCGTTGCGCGACGCGCGCCTGGTGGCCGGCCGGCGTGAGGGAAAGTTCATCCACTACCGCTTGACCGGGAGCGATGTGGCCGGCCTCGGCGTGAAGTTGCGCGAAGTGGCCGAAGAGCACCTGCTGGAACTGCGCATGGCGCTCGACCAGATGGCGGCGAACCCTAAACAGCTCGCGCCGCTGGACCGGGTGGCGCTGATGGAGCAGGCCCGGCGCGGCGAAGTGGTGGTGATCGACGTGCGCCCGAGCGACGAATACGCCGTGGCGCACCTGCCGTTCGCGCGGTCCATGCCGCTGGCCGAAGTGGTGCAACGCCTGGCCTCGTTGCCACCCGACAAAGACATCGTGGCGTACTGCCGCGGTCCGTTCTGCCTGTTGTCCGACGAAGCCGTGGCGCTGCTGCAGGCGCGCGGCTACCGCGCACGCAAGGTGAGCGACGGCGTGAGCGAGTGGCAGGCCGCCGGCCTGCCGCTGGAGCGCTGAGCCATGAACACCTTCGAGACCTGGGTGTTGGCGCACGAGCCGCTGATCCGCGTGGGCTTCTTCTTCGGCGTGTTTGCGCTCGTCGCCCTGTGGGAACTGGCATCGCCGCGCCGGGTGCTCAAGCTCACCCGCCGGCAGCGCTGGACCGCCAACCTCGGCATCGTGCTGCTCAACACGGTGATCGTGCGCCTGGTGTTCCCCATGGCGGCGGTCGGCATGGCCGCTCTGGGCGTGGAGCAGGGCTGGGGGCTTCTGAACCATTTCGCTGTGCCGTTCTGGCTGGCGGTGCCGCTGGCCGTGGTGGCGATGGACTTCGTGATCTGGCTGCAGCACGTGATGGTGCACGCGGTACCCGTGCTGTGGCGGCTGCACCGGGTGCACCACGCCGACCTCGACTACGACCTCACCACCGGCACGCGCTTCCACCCGCTGGAGATCGTGCTCTCCATGGGCATCAAGTTCGCCACCATCGCGCTGCTGGGTGCGCCGGTGCTGGCGGTGGTGGTCTTCGAAATCTTGCTCAGCGCCTGCGCCACCTTCAACCACGGCAACATCCGCCTGCCGGCCGCGGTGGACCGCGTGCTGCGGTGGTTCCTCGTCACACCCGACATGCACCGCGTGCACCATTCGGTGGAGGACGACGAGAGCAACAGCAACTTCGGTTTCAACCTGACCTGGTGGGACCGCCTGTTCGGCACATACCGCGAACAGCCGCGCGCCGGCCAGCTGGGCATGACCATCGGCATCCGCGACCACACCGACCCGCACGAGGTGGCGCGCCTGCCCGGCATGCTGGCGCTACCCTTCAGGGGACAGATCACCGGCTACGCCATCAACCGCCGACCCTTCGCCGAGCCCGGCGCCGAGGTGAAGCCCTGACAGTGTTCCCTCAGGGCAGGGGGAAACACCTGCCCATAGCCCCGCCGTCGGGGAAAATATTAGCAATCAATGATGTTCAAATACTTTCAACAGGAGACCCCATGAAACCGTACCCGCTGGCGCTCGCCGCCCTCACCGCCGCCACCCTGCTGCTGGCGCCCGCTGCCCACGCTGACAACAAGACCATCGCCATCGACGAGATGGAGGCTTACCTCGAATTCGTCGACTACGGTGGCGGCGTGATCTTTGCCGAACAGATCCCGGCCGACGAGTGGAAGAAGATGATCGTCATCGACGCGCGCGACGCCGGCCAGTTCGCCAAGGGCCACATCCCCGGTGCGATCAACATGGACTGGCGCCAGGTGCTGGCCAAGCGCAACACCATTCCCAAAGACAAGCCGGTACTGATCTACTGCAACACCGGTTCGCTCTCGGCCCAGGCCGGTTTTGCCCTGCGCGTGGCGGGCTGGGACAACCTGCGCATCCTCCAGGGCGGCATGGAAGAGTGGAAGGCCAAGGGCGGCTTCGACGCCGCGGCCAAGGCCATCGCGCCGGCAAAGCACTGAGCGCCGCGCCGCGGATCAGGTGCCCGACAACGACGCCTTGATCTGCCGGATGGTGGACACGTCGCCCAGGAAGACCTGCAGCACGTCGCGCTCGTCGGGCGTCAGGTCGGGGCTTTCCAGCAGCTTCGTCTTCATCACGATCAGCTCCAGCGCCTCGGCCAGGTGGCCGATCTGCCGACCGTAACTGCCCACCTTCTCCAGCGCCTTCTGTTCCACCCGCGGGTTGGACGAGGTGCCCAGGTTCACGTTGAACAGGTGGAACTGCCAGTTCGGCAGGATGGGCTGCGTCAGCGCGTTGGGCGCGAGCTGCCAGGTCAGGGGCATGGTGAAGGTCTGCGGCATGGTGGGCTCCGATGGGTGGCGAGGCCCAGGATGCAAGCAGAAACGGTGCCGGATCGTGCCCGCATCTCCACCGTGCGGGGGAGGTTCAGCCGCCCACCGGTGTGCACAGCTCCACCAGCACGCCGTCGGGGCAGCGCAGGTACGACACCACCTGTCCCCAGGGCTTGGTCACTGGCGCGGCGAGCTCGCGCGCGCCGGCCGCCAGTGCCCGTGCATGCGCAGCGGGTACGTCCCCGGTCACCAGCGCGATCTCGAAACCCAGCGGCTGGGTCGAGGTGTCCGCGCGCACATGGCCGCCCGGGAAATTCAAGTCGCCCAGCGCGTGCGCGGCGAAGGCCAGCGTGGTGGCGCCTGTGTCCAGCTCGCCGTAGTCGCCACCTTCATGCAGAAAACGGCGCTGCAGGCCGAAGGCCTGTTCAAAAAAAGCCAGCGAGGCCGCGACGTCGGGGACGTAGACGATGGTGTAGCCGAGTTGCATGGAGCTTGGACGATCAGTATGGGTATTGAGTAGATGTTTGTCTGGTAGGGGGCAGTCAACAACGGTTCCACCCTTCGTGGTTTGACTGAGTGCGGTCACTACGCAAATACACTCGTTACCGCGCCGTACAAAGCGAGGAAGACACCAAAAATCTGAACCTTGAATCCGCCCACTGCAGCGGTCTCGATTTGTTTTGAGATGGTTTCCAAACGCGTGGAGGTGAGAGTGATCTTCTCTTCCGCTGCGGTTGTTGTAGACCGTACGGAGGCTGTGAGGGCCGCGACGTCGCACTGCATCTGTTGCCTTAGCGCTGCAAGATCTTCTTCCAAATGCTGGATGCGCTCGTCGATTGATGTCGCGGGCGCTCTTGCAGAAACGGAGCCTTCAGCGCTCCACGACATTGATGCCGAAGCGTTCGCCTCGAGCACTATCGTTTCGCGAACGACTGGGAAACTAAGGATCCACGATGAAATGGACCGAAGGATGGATTGGCCGCGAAACAAGCCAAGGTTGTCGTTGATGCTGTGGAGGATCAGAAGGCCACCTCCCATCTGCAGCGCCATGCCAACAACCTTGTTTGTCAGCTCTGTTTTGGTAGCCCAGCAATCAAGCGCAATGGCATGAAATGCAAACACGGGCACCATGAAGATCACGGGCCATGCTCTCCAAATCCATGTGGGAAACTTTTTCCAGTTGACCATTGTTGAGTCTCGTATCGAGTCGGCGAGTATTGTTCAACTCATTGTCACTGCAAGTAACCACGCCACCCCCGCACAACCCGCCACCACGCTCCACGGCGGCCACTTCCAGCGCATCAGCGCGACCAGCGCGGCAAGGGCCAGCACCGCATCCCCCACACCGCGGATGCCGCTGGTGATGACCGGGTTCCACAACGCGGCCAGCAGCAGGCCGACGACCGCGGCGTTGACGCCCATGAGGGCGGCGCGCGTGCGGGGCTGGGCGCGCAAGCCGTCCCAGAAGGGCAGCGCGCCCGCGATGAGCAGGAAAGCCGGCGCGAAGATGGCCAGCAGCGCGAGCAGACCACCGGTCCAGCCGTTGGGCGGCCTGCGCGGCGCCGTAGCCGGCCAGGAAGGTGTCGTTCGCAACCCAGCCGTTGGGCACCACGCTGGCCTGCAGCAGCGGCAGCACCACATGGCCGCCGCCAAAGACCAGGGCGCCCGCGCGGTAGAAGGCGTCCACCACCGCCAGCGCCTGCGACGGGAACACCACCAGCAGCAGCGGCAGACCGGCCAGCAGCACGAAGAACAGCGCCAGCCACACGGCACCGGCCCGGCGGCTCACCGGCATGGGCAGCGCCTCGTGCGCCGCATCGGCGGCAGGTTGCATCCAGGCCAGGCCGATCAGTGCGGCCACAGCGATCACCAACAGCTGGGCCCATGTGCC
>JALOSH010000090.1 GCA_025458545.1 Hydrogenophaga sp. | reverse complement strand
CCGCGGGTCACGGTCGGTGATGGCTGTGTGCTCGGCGCCCGCTGCATCGTGCACCCGGGCGTGGTGATTGGTGCCGACGGTTTTGGCTTTGCGCCGCACCAGGGCCAATGGGTCAAGATCGAGCAGTTGGGCGCGGTGCGCATCGGGGACGACGTGGAGATCGGGGCCAATACCTGCATCGACCGCGGCGCACTCGACGACACGGTGATCGAGGACGGCGTGAAGTTCGACAACCTGATCCAGATCGGCCACAACGTGCGCATCGGGGCACACACCGCCATGGCGGGCAACGCCGGCGTGGCGGGCAGCGCCACCATCGGGGCCCACTGCACCGTGGGCGGGGGCGCCATCGTCTTGGGCCACCTGACGCTGGCCGACCAGGTGCACATCTCGGCGGCGTCGGTGGTCACGCGATCGATCCGCGAGCCGGGCCACTACACCGGCATGTTTCCCATCGACGACAATGCGAGCTGGGAAAAGAACGCCGCTTCCCTCAAGCAACTCAACCGCCTGCGCGAGCGCCTCAAAGCGGTCGAGCAGGCCATCGCGCAAGCCCAACAGAAGAAGACCGAGCCATGATGGACATCCACCAGATTCTCAAGCAATTGCCTCACCGCTACCCCATTTTGCTGGTGGACCGTGTGCTGGAACTGGAAAAGGGCAAGCGCATCAAGGCCCTGAAAAACGTCTCGATCAACGAGCCCCAGTTCACCGGCCATTTCCCGCACCGGCCCGTGTTCCCGGGCGTGTTCCAGCTCGAAGCCATGGCCCAGGCCGCGGCGCTGCTGGCTTTCGACATGATCGGCTCTGCGCCCGACGACAAGACGGTTTATTACTTTGCCGGCATCGACGCCGCCCGGTTCAAGCGACCGGTGGAGCCCGGGGATCAGCTGATCATGGACGTGTCGCTCGAACGCATGAAGGCGGGCATTTTCAAGTTCAAAGGTGTGGCCACCGTTGCAGACGTGGTGGTTTGCGAGGCCGAACTGATGTGCACCATGCGCACCATCGCCTGAGCGACGGGGCATCGCGCATGAGCCACATCCATCCCACCGCGCTGGTGGACCCAGCGGCCGAACTGGACAGTTCGGTCAGCGTCGGCCCGTACACGGTCATCGGTCCGCACGTCCGGATCGGTGCGGGCACCACCATCGGTCCGCACTGTGTGATCGAAGGACACACCACCATCGGGCGGGACAACCGCATCTTCCAGTTCAACTCGCTGGGTGCGATCCCGCAAGACAAGAAGTACGCGGGCGAACCCTGCGAGCTGATCATCGGCGACCGCAACACCGTGCGCGAGTTCTGCACCTTCAACATCGGATCGCCAGGCGCCCTGGGCAAGACGGTGGTGGGCGATGACAACTGGATCATGGCCTATGTCCACCTGGCGCACGACTGTGTGGTGGGTAACAAAACGATCTTTGCCAACAACTCACAACTGGCTGGCCATGTGACCGTGGGCGACTGGGTGATCCTCGGCGGCTTCACCGTGGTGCACCAGTTCGTGCGCATCGGCGACCACGCCATGACCGCCATGTGCTCGCTGCTCTTCGCCGACCTGCCGCCGTTCGTGATGTGCCAGGGCCAGCCGGCCGCGGCGCGCTCGATGAACTTTGAGGGCCTTCGCCGCCGGGGGTTCACGCCCGAGCGCATCGCGGCCGTGAAGGCGATGCACAAAGCCTTGTACCGAGACGATCTGACGCTTGACCAGGCGTCCGAGCGCATCCGTGGGCTGACCGAGAAAACGCCCGAGGCCGAGCCCGACGTGGCCATGATGCTGGACTTCCTGCAGCAGACCTCGCCCCAGCGCGGCATCGTTCGCTGAAACCATGACCGAACCCAGGCGTTTTGCGCTGGTCGCCGGCGAAACGTCCGGGGACATGTTGGCGGGTTTGTTGCTCCAGGGCATGCGCCAGCGCTGGCCCGATCAGCGGGCGGCGGGCATCGGTGGCCCGCGCATGGTGGAACAAGGGTTCGAGCCGTGGTGGCCCAGCGAAAAACTGGCGGTGCGCGGCTACATCGAGGTGCTGCGCCATTACCGCGAAATCGTCGGCATCCGTGAGCAACTGCGCCAGCGGCTGTTGCAGCGTGACAGGCCCGATCTTTTCATCGGTGTCGATGCGCCCGACTTCAACCTCGACCTGGAGGCCAGCCTGAAAGCAGGTGGCGTGCGCACCGTGCACTTCGTCTGCCCATCCATCTGGGCATGGCGTGCCGACCGGGTGGACAAAATCCGTCGCAGCGCCGACCACGTGCTGTGCATCTTCCCCTTCGAGCCCGAACTGCTCGCCCGACACGGCATCGCCTCCACCTATGTGGGGCACCCGCTGGCCAACGTGATCCCGATGGCGCCAGACCGTTCAGCCGCCCGGCGGGCCTTGGCCTTGCAGGACCACGACACCGTGGTGGCGATCCTGCCCGGCAGTCGGGCATCAGAGGTGCAGTACCTGGCCCAGCGGTTCTTCGATGCCGCGTTGCTCATGCTCAAGGCGCGCCCCGGCATCCGGTTTCTGGTGCCCGCTGTGCCCGCGCTGCGAGAGCGCGTCACACGGCTCGCCACGGCCAGTGGCCTGGGCTCCGCTCTGACCGTGCTGGACGGGCAATCGCACGCCGCGCTCACCGCCTGCGATGTGACGCTGATCGCCAGCGGCACGGCCACCCTGGAGGCCGCGCTGTTCAAGCGCCCGATGGTGATCGCCTACAACATGAATTGGCTCTCCTGGCAGATCATGCGGCGCAAGCAACTGCAGCCCTGGGTCGGCCTGCCCAACATTTTGAGCAACCGCTTCGTGGTGCCCGAGCTGCTGCAAGAAGCCGCCACACCACAGGCCATGGCCCGCGAGACCCTGGCCTGGCTGGACCAGCCTGAGAGAATCCGCAACTTGCAAGTCAGCTTCACCCAGTTGCACCAGCTCCTGCAACGCGACACCGCCCAACTCGCCACCGATGCGATCGAAAAAGTTCTTGAAGGCTGAACAGGCCGCGCTGGTCTGGGACGTGCCCGGCCTGGTCGCCGGCGTGGACGAGGCCGGGCGTGGCCCGCTGGCCGGGCCGGTGGTGGCGGCCGCCGTGATCCTGGACGATCTCAAACCCATCAAGGGCCTGGCCGACTCCAAACAACTCACGGCCAGGCGCCGCGAAAAGCTCTACGACGAGATCCGCGGCAAAGCCCTGTGCTGCAGCATCGCGCTGGCCACAGTGGAAGAGATCGACCGGCTCAACATCCTCCAGGCCACGATGCTGGCGATGCAGCGCGCGGTGCAAGGCCTGCGCCTGAAGCCACACAAAGTGCTGGTCGATGGCAACCGCCTGCCCGCGCTGGACGTGCTGGCCGAGGCCATCGTGTCGGGCGACGCGCTGGTGCCCGCCATTTCCGCCGCGTCGATCTTGGCCAAAGTCACCCGCGACCGCATGCTGCAAGAGTTGCACCTGAAGCACCCGGCCTACGGATTCGATCGACACAAAGGTTACGGGACAGCGTTCCATCTGCAGGCACTTCAAACCCTCGGCGCCTTGCCCGAGCACCGGCGTTCCTTTGCTCCGGTGGCGCGGGCGCTGGCCGCGGTTCAATCCCAAGCATGAACGCGCCCACGCCGATCAGCTCCCGCGACAACCCGCTGCTCAAGCGGCTGCGGCTGCTCGCGCAGGACAGCACGGCCTACCGCAAACACGGTCAGGTCTGGCTGGAGGGCGACCACCTGTGCCGGGCCCTGCTGGCACGCGGCTTGCGGCCGACCACAGCGGTGTTCAGCGACAGCTTCTGGCCCCAGGCGCCACACGACCTGCGCGACGCCGCTGACCACATCGTCACGGTGCCCGACGCCTTGATGGCCGGCATCAGCGGCCTCGAATCGCCTGCAGGCCTGGGCTTCGTGTGGGAGCTGCCTGTGGCGGCGGGCGTGCAACCCGGACAATCTGCCGTGGTGCTGGACCGCCTGCAAGATGCCGGCAACGTGGGCTCCATCCTGCGCAGCGCGGCCGCTATGGGATTTGGCCAGGTGCTGGCGCTCAAAGGCACGGCGGCGCTGTGGTCGCCCAAAGTGCTGCGGGCGGGCATGGGCGCGCACTTCGCGCTGAATGTGGTCGAAGGCTTGTCGGTCGACGAGCTGTCAGGTCTGGCGGTGCCGCTGCTGGTGACCAGCTCTCACCAGGGTGTCCACCTGCACCAGGCTCGGCTGCCCTGGCCCTGCGCCTGGGTGATGGGCCATGAGGGGCAGGGCGTGAGCCCAGCGCTGGAAGCGCTGGCAGCACACCAGCTGCGCATCGCGCAGCCAGGCGGCGAGGAGTCCCTCAATGTCGCCGCTGCCGCAGCGATCTGCCTGCACGCCAGTGCGGTCGGGCGCTGAACCGGTTTCGGGTCTGTGCCCGGGCGGTGAGCCGCCCCGTTTCGGGGCATGATGGGTCGGACGCCACAGGGCGAGCCGCTATAATTCCGGGGTTTACCCGCAATCGACGCAACCCCTGCGTCCGCCCTGGCTTTCTGCCCAGATTCCCGTTCACCTACCCCCTGGTCGCGCCTTCGGTGTGACCCCTGTGGGAGCGGGCGCGAATCCTCCCGGTCTGCCTCGTGGCGGGCGAGGTTGCGACCAAAAAAATTTCTGGAGAAAACCGTGCTTCCCGTCCATCCGAAAGCCCTTCTCGCGCTCGCCGACGGCACGGTCTTTACAGGCATTTCCATCGGTGCCACCGGTCAGACCACCGGTGAGGTGGTCTTCAACACCTCCATGACCGGCTACCAGGAAATCCTCACCGATCCGAGCTACTGCCAGCAAATCGTCACCCTCACCTACCCGCACATCGGGAACACCGGTGTGAACCGTGAAGACGTGGAGGCTTCGCGTATCCACGCTGCTGGCCTGATCATCAAAGACCTGCCCCTGCTGGCGTCCAACTTCCGCAGCAGCGAAACCCTGTCCCAATACCTGCGGCGCGAGGGCACGGTGGCCATCGCCGAACTGGACACCCGCGCCTTGACGCGCCGACTGCGCACCCATGGGGCACAAAACGGCTGCATCGTCGCGCTGGCGGCTGGTGAGGCGATCACCGAAGCGCACCGGGCTCAGGCGATCGCCGCCGCGCAGGCTGCACCCAGCATGGCGGGGCAGGACCTGGCCAAGGTCGTGTCGTCCACCGCGCCGTATGCCTGGACCCAGTCCGAGTGGGTGCTGGGCGCTGGTTACGGCGAGCAGACGGCCCCCAGGTTCCATGTGGTGGCCTACGACTTCGGGGTGAAAAAGAACATCCTGCGCATGTTGGCCGAGCGCGGCTGCCAAGTCACCGTGGTGCCGGCCCAAACACCGGCGGCCGATGTGTTGAAGCTCAAGCCCAGCGGCGTCTTCCTCTCCAACGGCCCCGGCGACCCGGAGCCTTGCGACTACGCCATTGCCGCGGCGCGCGACATCATCGAGAGCGGTGTGCCGACCTTCGGCATTTGCCTGGGTCACCAGATCATGGCGCTGGCCAGCGGTGCCAAAACCTTCAAGATGAAGTTCGGCCACCATGGCGCCAACCACCCGGTGAAAGATCTCGACAATGGCCGGGTCAGCATCACCAGCCAGAACCACGGTTTTGCGGTGGACGAAAAGAGTTTGCCGAGCAACCTGCGCGCCACGCACGTGAGCCTGTTCGACGGCACGCTGCAAGGCTTGGCCCGCACCGACAAGCCGGCGTTCTGCTTCCAGGGCCACCCGGAAGCTTCACCCGGCCCGCACGACATCGGCTACCTGTTCGAACGCTTCATTCAGCTGATGCAAGCCCAACCGAAAGCCTGACATGAAGCTCTTCAGTTTCCCGGTCTTCGCTATCGAAAAAGCCATCGCCAAGCGCATGCTGACGCTGGAGTCGCCGCACAAGGAGTGGTTCGCGCAGCGCTGGGCGCAGAAGCCGTACCGCAAGGCCTTTGTCGAGAACAAAGCCTCGCCGCTGGTGACCCTGCTCGCCAAAGGCAAGACCTGGGATGACGAAACCTTCAACACCGAGCTGGCGGCCTGGGACGCGCTGTTCTACCCGGCCGAAGTCGAGGTGCTGCGGCCTCTGATCGAAGGCGACGGCCTGATGCAGCTGATGCAGAAAAACGTGCCTGCCGAACGCGTGCAGGCGCTGCTGAGCAAACTGGAAACCCAGCGCCAGGCCTGATCGGTCTGCGCGCAACGACTGAATCGAATCCATGCCCAAAAGAACAGACATCCAGACCGTCCTCATCATCGGCGCGGGCCCGATCATCATTGGCCAGGCCTGTGAGTTCGACTACTCCGGCGTGCAGGCTTGCAAGGCGCTGCGCGAAGAGGGCTACCGGGTGGTGCTGATCAACAGCAACCCGGCCACCATCATGACCGACCCGGCCACGGCCGACGTGACCTACATCGAGCCCATCACCTGGCAGACGGTCGAGAAGATCATTGCCAAGGAACGCCCGCAGACCAGCGGCGGCTTCGCGATTTTGCCGACCATGGGTGGCCAGACCGCGCTGAACTGCGCGCTGGACCTGTGGCGCAACGGCGTGCTGGCGCGTTACGGTGTGGAGCTGATCGGCGCGACGCCCGAGGCCATCGACAAGGCCGAAGACCGCCTGAAGTTCAAGGACGCGATGACCAAGATCGGTCTGGGTTCGGCGCGTTCGGGCATTGCCCACAGCCTGGAAGAGGCCTGGGGTGTGCAGAAGACGGTGGGCTTCCCGGTGGTGATCCGCCCCAGCTTCACGCTGGGTGGCACGGGTGGCGGCATCGCCTACAACCCGGAAGAGTTCGAGACGATTTGCAAGCGCGGCCTGGAAGCCTCGCCCACCAACGAGCTGCTGATCGAAGAATCGCTGCTCGGCTGGAAAGAGTACGAGATGGAGGTGGTGCGCGACAAGGCGGACAACTGCATCATCGTGTGCTCGATCGAGAACCTGGACCCGATGGGCGTGCACACCGGTGACTCGATCACCGTGGCACCGGCCCAGACGCTGACCGACAAGGAATACCAGATCCTGCGCAACGCCTCGCTGGCGGTGCTGCGCGAAATTGGTGTCGACACCGGCGGTTCCAACGTGCAGTTCTCCATCAACCCGGCCGACGGCCGCATGGTGGTGATCGAGATGAACCCGCGCGTCTCGCGTTCGTCGGCACTGGCCTCCAAAGCCACCGGTTTCCCCATCGCCAAGGTGGCGGCCAAGCTGGCCGTGGGCTACACGCTCGACGAACTGCGCAACGAGATCACCGGCGGCGCCACGCCCGCCTCGTTCGAGCCGAGCATCGACTACGTGGTGACCAAGATCCCGCGTTTCGCGTTCGAAAAATTCCCGACCGCCGACAGCCGCCTGACCACGCAGATGAAGAGCGTGGGCGAAGTGATGGCGATGGGCCGCACTTTCCAGGAAAGTTTCCAGAAAGCCCTGCGCGGCCTGGAAGTCGGCGTGGACGGCATGAACGAAAAGACCCAGGACCGCGAGATCCTGGAGCGCGAACTCGGCGAACCTGGCCCGGAACGCATCTGGTACGTGGGCGACGCCTTCGCCGCCGGCTGGACGCTGGCCGAGGTGCACCAGTTCACCAAGATCGACCCGTGGTTCCTGGTGCAGATCGAAGAGATCGTGAAGATCGAGCTGCAGCTGGAGCAGACCAGCCTGGAGGCGCTGGACGCCGACACGCTGCGCGGCCTGAAGAAAAAGGGCTTCTCGGACCGCCGCCTGGCCAAGCTGCTCAAGACCACCGACGCCGCCGTGCGCGCGCGCCGCATCGCGCAGAATATCCGCCCGGTCTACAAGCGGGTGGACACCTGCGCCGCCGAGTTCGCCACCGACACCGCCTACCTGTACTCCACCTACGAAGGCCATGGCGACGG